>JAGQOI010000219.1 GCA_020427625.1 Phycisphaerales bacterium
CGCTGCACGAGGTTCAACGCGCCCGGCGCGGCCAGGCGCACGCGGGAGCCGATGGCGATCTCCGCATCCCCGGCGCGGATCGGCGCGAGGAGCGTCGGCAGTGCGCGGGGATCGTCGGCGAGGTCGGCATCGAGGAAGGTGATGATCTCCGGCGGCGGATCAAGCGTCGCGAGATGGGCGAGGGCGCGAAGACAGGCGGCGCCGTAGCCGCGGGCGGGCTCGTGGACGACGATCGCGCCGCGCGCTGCCGCGCGGGCGGCGGTGTCGTCGGTCGAGCCGTTGTCGGCGAGCACGATGTGTCGGACGTCATCGGGACCGAGCGTGTCGAGGACGTCGAAGAGCGCGTCGATGTTCGACGCCTCGTTCAGCGCGGGAATGACGAGGTCGGTGCGCAGGCGGCGCGTCGGCATCAGTGGAGCACGGGCGTGAGGAGGTCCGCGAGCGCGTCGCCGGGATCGGGCTGCCGGAGCAGGTGTTCCCCGACGAGCACGGCCTGGATGCCGTGCATGCGGAGTTTCATGAGATCCTGCGGCGTGCGGATGCCGGACTCGGAGACGACGACGGACCGATCGTCGATGAAGTCGACGCAGCGCAGCGTGTGCGAGAGATCGGTGGTCATCGTCTTGAGGTCGCGGTTGTTGATGCCGAGCAGCGAGTACCCGGAGTGCGGGAACCCGATGTGGTGCCGGATCCGGAGGAGGCGGTCGACGTCATGGGCCTCGACGATGGTCGTGAGCCCGAGTTCGTGGGCGAGGATGAGCATGTCGACGATCTCGCCCTCGCCGAGGACCTCGGCGATGAGGAGGATGCCGTCGGCGCCGGCGGCGCGGCTCTCATGGAGCTGGTACTGGTCGACGATGAAGTCCTTGCGGAGGACGGGCAGCGGGACGACGTCGCGGATCTGCTGGATGTACCCGAGGTGGCCGCCGAAATCCTGCTCGTCGGTGAGGCAGGAGATCGCCGCGGCGCCGGCCTCGTGATATCGTGTCGCGATCCACACGGGATCGAAGTCCTCGCGGATGACGCCCGCGGACGGGCTCATGCGCTTGACCTCGGCGATGACCCGCGTCTCCAGCGGACGACGGTGCGCCACGACCGCTGCGAACAGGTTGCGCGGTCGACCAAGTTCACTGATCCGCTCGTGGAGCGTCTCCAGAGGGGTGATCGTCTTGGCCTTCTCAACCTCGACGCGCTTGCGAGCGACAATCTGTTCCAGGGCGTTGGCCATCGTGGGGTGGAGCGCGGTGGTGCTGGTCGTTCTTCTCGCGGGAGGACACGTTATAACCGCGGCTCCGACCGTCGACCAGCCGCCCGCCGGCGCGACGATGCCCCGACCGCCGTCCGGTGCCGCGACGACCGGCACGGGCGCGCCCGCGTGGGCGATCTGGCTGAGCACGGGGGTCCATCTCGCCGGCGCGGCCCTGGCGATCGTCCTGCTCGTGCACCGGGGGTGGTATCGGCTCGATCACGTCCCGCGGCGCACGCCGGCGTTCGAATTGCACGCCGGGCCGCTGCTCTTCATCGGCATGCTCGTCGCGGGCGTCGCCGGCGCGTCGGTTCCGTTGCCGGAGATGACGAACGAGGTCGCCGCGCACGCGCTGCGCATCCTCGCCGTCTACGGCGGGCAGGGCCTGGTCGTCGCGACGTACCTGCTCATGCGTGGCGAGCGTCGGCGGGTGGCGTCGCCGACGCGCACGCGTCCCGCGGTGCGGACGCCTCTGGCGGTGCTCACGGGCGTCGGCGCGTGCCTGCTCTGGTGGCCGCTCGTGGTGCTGGCGTCGTGGCTGGCGTTGCAGGTCATGCGGATCGGCGGCGAGGCGGCAACGGACCCGATCGCCCACCAGACGCTGACGCTGCTGAACAACTCGGCGACGGACGGGTGGTACGTCGTGCTGGCGCTGGCGGTGTGTCTCGGCGCGCCGATCGTCGAGGAGGTGATGTATCGCGGGATCGCGCAGGAGACGCTCGACCGGCTGACCGGGCGGCGCTGGGGGTCGATCGTGCTCGTGAGTGCGGTGTTCGCGGTGATGCACATGGAGGTCGCGCGTCCGGACGCGATCGCCGGGCTGTTCGTCCTCGCCCTCGGGCTCGGCTGGGTCTACGAGCGGACGGGCCGTCTCGCGGCGTCGATCGCGATGCATGCCGCGTTCAACATCGGCAATCTGGCGCTGGCGTCGCTGACGACGTGAGGGGTGCGCGCGAACACTTACTCGGCGCCGTCGTCAGTCTTCGCCAAGACCAGACGGAACAGGCGCGCCCAGCGGTTGCGATCGTCGGCACCAATCGCGGCATCGGACCGCACCTCGGCGTCGACGCCGCGAAACGCCGCGGCGACACGCGCAAGCGCCGGCCGATCGTCGTTTGGACCAAACACCCGCTGATGAAACAACTTGACCACCGGCTCAAGCCGCTCGGCGAGCGGCGATCGCGGCAGCATGCGCTTGAATGACACCGTCTCGCGATACAGCGCTGCTTCGCCACTGTGCTCGCCGATCTCCGGGCGGGGCATCTCCGCCATGGCCTGCTCCGCCGTCTCGTAGATGTGGAACAGCTTCACGAGCCGGGTGATGGTAAACACCTCCATGATCTGCCGATCGATTGAGCAGAGCGCCAAGGTCCCCTCGTACAGCCGTACTCTGTTGCTGATGGTGATCAGCGTGCCGATGGCCGCGCTGGAGAGGTGGTCGACATTCGTGAAATCGATGAGCAGCCACGGATGACGTGCCGTGCAAAGAATGTCGTAGATCTCGTCGGCCATCATCAGGATGTTGGCTTCATCGAGAATGTTGCGATCAAGAAAGTGCACATGCGAGACCCCGTCCTCCACGGCCATGCGCAGCCTGGTCTCGCCATGAGATCCCTTGAGCCGTTGGATGAACGCGTCGATCTTCTCGATGCGGCTTGGATCGATCATCGGAGCGCCCCCTCTGCCGCCTTGGCCGCCTCGTCCGACTCGTGAATCAGCGGCGGCTTCGTCCCCGCGAGGAGGTGAACGAGCACCCAGTTCTCGCGAATCTGGCTCTTCACGATCGCTTGAAGCGACTCGTTCTGGGTCAGCAGCTCGCCGGCGTGCACGCGTTCCTGGTTCATCTGCGCCAGCTGTGATCGCAACTCGGCCAGTTCGTCAGCGAGCTTGGAGTTGTGGGCCGTCAGGTGCTTGTTGAACTGGATGAAATACACGATGAGGATGACGGCGACGACGACCGGCATGCCCAGCGTCTTCGTCGCATCAATGAGCATCTGAACGTCCAATTCTGCAAGCATCAGTAGGTCTCCCGACGGAATCATCGCCCGCGAACCAGTGTTCGAGTTCAGGGCGGCAATATCATGTCATATCGCGCCGACCGCCTGCGATCCAGCATGCACCACCGTCGCGCCAGATATCCACGCCGGCCCATGCATCTTCGCCGTCGATGCGACGCGACGGTTCAGGTCGCCACCGCGATGTTCGCCGCGCGACCCGCACGTGCGCGGCTCCAGCTCGATGCGGGTTCGTCCGGATCTCCGCTGCGCCGGACTCGGCCCCGAGCGCGCCGGCCGCGCCGCCTGATAGAGTACGTCCCCATGACCGCACGTCAGCGCATCCTCACCGGCGACACGCCGACCGGCCAGTTGCATCTCGGGCACTGGATCGGGTCGGTGCGGCGTCGCGTCGAGCTTCAGGAACGGTACGAGTCGTACATCCTCATCGCGAACATGCACGCGTTCACGACGCGTTCGGACAAGCCGGACGGCATTCGGTCGGACACGCTGGAGATCATGCGCGACTATCTCGCGATGGGTCTCGATCCCGAGCGGTGTTCGATCGTGCTCCAGAGCGAGGTCCCGGCGATCGCGGAACTGACGTTCCTCTTCGCGATGCTGCTGCCGTTCAATCGCGTCATGCGGAACCCGACGCTGAAGGACGAGATCCTCGTCAAGGGACTCGGCGAGAACTACTCGTTCGGCTTCCCGCTCTACGCGGTCGGGCAGACGGCGGACATCCTCGCGTTCCGCGCGCACGCGGTCCCGGTCGGCGAGGACCAGGTGCCCCACATCGAACTCACCCGCGAAGTCGCCCGTCGCTTCAACCAGCTCTACTGCGGCGTCTCGGATCACGCGGGCGATGACGAGCACGAGTCCCTCGGCGGCGTGTTCCCCGTCCCCCGCGCGGACGTCGGCGCGGTCGGGCGGCTCGCGGGCACGGACGGCGTGAACAAGATGAGCAAGTCGCTCAACAACACGATCGTCCTCACCGACACCGCGAAGCAGATCCGCAAGAAACTCGGCAAGCTGTACACGGGACGGCAGGATCCGAAGGATCCCGGCGTTATTTTTTTCATGCTGTGCCACCCAGCCCGATCTATCCTCTCTCCTGCCGAGCGGGTGTACCGACCTGGCGGCGCGGATGCCGCGGGCGACGACATC
>JAGQOI010000220.1 GCA_020427625.1 Phycisphaerales bacterium
AAGCTCGAGCGTGCCATCCAGAAGCTCCAGTCGATCCCGCCCGGGGCGCCGCCGAGGAAGATCATTCCGATCCTCCAGGCGGTGATCGAGCAGCTCGACGACACAATCGCCCAGCTCCAGGCGGCGATCATGCAGCTCGAAGCGCTCCAGGGGCCGGAAGGCGACTGTCCGCCGGGCGCGAACATTCCCGGCGCGATCAGCGAGATCGGGCAGGCGATCAACGCCACGTCGATCGCACGTCAGATCGTGATGGAACTCCTTCAGAATCCGAATCTGCCGCCGGACGTGGTGCAGTCCATGATCGGCCAGGCGATCAACCAGAGCAGCGCCGCGATCGGTCACGCCGCCGCCGCGATCAACGCGCTGTTCGGCGGGCCGCCGCTGTGCAAATGCCCGCTCGGCGCCACCGATGAGGGCGAGCCCTGCGGCGCCGACACGAACGGCGGCTGCAACAGCACGCCGGTCACGTTCGGCGCGATCGCGTGCTCCGAGACGATCTGCGGCACCGGCTGGGCCGACGGCGGCACCCGCGACACCGACTGGTACGAGGTCTCGCTGGCCGACTGCACGGTGCTCACGGCGACCCTCACGTCGGCGTTCGACGGCGTCGTCTTCATCGTCGACGGCATCCCGAACTGCGCGCCGGTCGTCGTCGGACAGACCGGGTCGTCGAACCAGTGCACGCCCATCGCTCCGGCGAGCGCGATCGTGCAGCCGGGCACGTACGTGATCTTCGTCGCGCCCGCGACGTTCGAGGGCGTCCCCTGCGGCAGCGGCGCGAACGACTACTTCGTGACGCTGGACTGCTCGCCGTGCCCGGGCGGCCCGCCGAACGACCACTGCGCCGATCGCATCGTCATCGAGGCCGGCAGCATCGACTACGACACGACCGGCGCGGACACCGACGGCGTGGCGCACGCGGCCTGCCAGTTCGACGGTCAGACGTATCACGACATCTGGTTCAACTACGTCGCCGCCGTCGACGGAACCTTGCTCGTGACGACGTGCAACACCGCCTCGTACGACACGGACCTCGCCGTGTACCTCGGCTGTGATCCGTCGACGTGTCCGCCCGGCGATTCGCAGCTCCTGGCGTGCAACGATGACGCCCCGGGCTGCGCCGGGTTCACGTCGGAGGTGACGATCCCGGTGAGCTGCGGCCAGTGCTACAAGATCCGCGTCGGCGGCTGGAACCCCGGCGATGCCGGCGCCGGCACGCTCACGCTCGTCGAAGCCGGCACGCCCTGCGGCGGCTGTCCTTGCCAGTGGGATCTCGACGGCGACTGCCACGTCGGTCCCGCTGACCTGGCGATCCTTCTCGCGGCCTGGAATCAGCCGTACGGACCTCCCGACCTCGCGGCACTGCTCGCCGAGTGGGGATGCAGCGACGGCTGAGTCTCCGAGGTCGACCACATCGCCCACACCCCGGTCCCGAGCCGGGGTGTGGCGTTTTGATGCCGCCGGAATCCGCCGGCCGCGCGACCCGGCAATTGGAGATCATTTTGTCTGCATTCATGGTATTCCGACCCCCCGCGCGGCCCTCACGTCGATGGACCCCGGTCCGCCGGACGTTTGAGCACCGGCTCCCCCGGGCGGCGTCGTTCCGGACGGCCCGACCCGGGGGCTTGCTGATGCAGACCGACGAACGGTCCTGATCGCCCCCGTGCCACCACTTGCGGAGAGTCAACATGATCACCGAGTCGACCCCGAACGCGCGTCGGATCGCCACCCTGGCCATCGGCATGATGGTGCTGTGCGGATTCGCCCGGGCGGACGACGTGCCGACGTATCACGTCACCCTTCTGGATGACCTGATCGAGGCGGTGTTTCCCGGCGTCGAGTATCCCTCCAGTTGGTCCACCGGGCTGAACGAGAACGGCGATCTCATCGGCCAGGCGATGCTGAACTTCGATCCCGACCATGGCTCGAGGATGCGGTCGTTCGTGTACACCGTCGAACACGGTGTCATCGCCCTGCCCCTGTTGCCGGGCTGGGAAAGCAACGCCGTTCTGGACGTCAGCGATCGCGACGAGCGCGGCGACATCGTCATCGTCGGCGGGGGCGTTCCCGGCCCCAACATCGACCTCTCCATCGGCGAGGCGGCCCTCTGGCGGTACTCGACGGTCACCGGCGCATTCATCGAGACGCGACCCCTCGGCATCCCCGCGGGCCTCGACGACAGTCTCGCCGTCGCGGTGAACAACGACGGGATCATCATCGGGTTCGCCAGCACGGGACCATACGTCTCGTATCCGATCACGAACTGGAAATACGACCTCGCGACCGGCGTGCAGGAGGCGTTCGACTTCCCGGCGATCGTCAAGGACATGAACAACGTCGGCCAGGTCTGCGGCGGCGTGTACCGCGGCGATCTGTTCGGCAACTACGAGGATCTCACGGAGACCTACGAGCCGGGCGACGTGATGCCCCAATGGGCCGTCGACAACGGCGGCATCTCGGCCTCGTGGAACCAGATCAACGACCAGGGCTGGCTCGTGGGCCGCGCATCGACCGGCATCAGCGACGGCGCCGGGCACCTCCTTGTCGCGATCGTGCGCTACGCCGATCCGGTCGGCTGGGTCGGCTTCGCTCCGGTGAGCCATCTCTCCCTGGCGGGAGGGATCAACAACCAGGGTGACTTCACCACTGCGACGGGCGGCGTCTACTTCGAGAACATGGGCGGGTCCTACGGCCTCAACCAGTTCATCGCGCCGGAGTGGCAGCCGCTGCTGAATGCCGACGAGTCCCCCCGGATCAATGACCACCGACAGATCATCGGCGGCGACGATCACGCATGGCTCCTGACCCCCATGGGAGAAATGATCATCCCCGGCGACGTCAATGGTGACGTCACCGTGGATCTCGACGACCACTGCGCCTGGGTGGCCGCGCCGATCGATCTGGACGGCGACGGCGACGCGGACGGCGCGGACGAGCAGTGGCTGATCGACCGGCTGCTCGTCTTCGGCCTCACGGTCGAGGACTGCAACGGCAACGGCATCGGCGACCACTGCGACATCATCGACGGCCTGAGTCTGGACTGCGATCTCAACGACGTACCCGATGAATGCCAGGACGACTGCAACAACGACGGCATACCGGACGTGTGCGAGTCCGACTGCAACGGCAACGGCACGCCCGATCCGTGCGACATCGCGGCGGGCACGAGCGACGACTGCAACGCCAACGGCATCCCCGACGAGTGC
>JAGQOI010000221.1 GCA_020427625.1 Phycisphaerales bacterium
CACGCCGTCGCGCGCGTGTCTCGTGGTGGATCGGAGCGAGGCGACGGGTCCGACCTGCGACGGCGCCGGCACGATGATCGCTAACCCGCTGGCGCAACATGTGTTTCATGCATCGTGAAGATCTGATGCGTCCGACAAAACGGTGCCTTGGGTCTGGACGACGCCCGGCGCCGTGATATGCTGGCCGCTATCGGGCCTGAACATCGATGCTGTGGTGGCGATCGAGACGACCTGAGACCTGCATGCGCATTGAGGAGAAAGAACCCATGCGTTTCCGTGTTCTGAGCGCGACTGTTGTCGCGACCGCCTGCGTCACAACGGCCCAGGCCGATTTCATCGGGCTCGATCTGCTCGACACGCCCGACATCCTTGCGGGCTTCATCGACACGTCCTACGACGCGAACACCGACGCGTTCCTGGCGTCCGGTTTTGCGCTGGAGATCGACTTCGACGGGTCCCCGCCGTCGCCGATCGCCGCGGGTTCGTTCCTGCTCACCGCGACGATCAACAACGTCGGCGATGTCCTCGGCGGCACGCTCGCGGTGGACGGCATGGTCGACGGTTTCGGTCCGTCGCTGCTCACCGGGTCGCTGGACGACATCGGGTGGGATGACAACGGCGGCACGCTGCTCGAGTTCCTCTTCACGGTCACCGGCGGCATGCTCGCGGGCGACTACGGCGGGAACGGCTCGCAGTTCGGCGTGATCCTCAACCTCGGCAGCGGCATGTACACCGGTGACTGGCGCGATTCGTTCGCGACGACCAGTTCCAGCGGCACGGCCGACATCGCGCCGATCCCCGGACCGGGTGCGCTGGCCGCGTTCGCCGTCGCCGGCGGTCTCATCCGCCGTCGTCGCCGCAGCGTCTGACCCGATCGGTTCCCTCGCACGCCTGTTCCGGCGCGACAACGCGTGGTGGCGGTGTCGCGCGCCCGGACTTCACATCTTCCCACCGCCACCGTTGACGCTCTCCGGGGACCGCATGCCTCGGGGCAAGCATCGTTCTCGGAGACCACTCAATGAAGACTACGATCATCCGGTCGAGCGCCGTCGCGCTCGCGCTGGCGTTCGGCGCCTCACTCGGCGCCGACCTCATCGGGGTCGAGCCGGGCCATCCCCTGCTCGTCTTCAACAACCAGGGCACGACCACGTACGACGCGACGACGAACCTGTTCACGATCGATGCGAACCCGGTCGCCATCCAGTTCGCGCCCGGACAGCCGCCGCGGTTCGTGAACCCCACCGGCACGCCACGGGACGAGATGGTGTTCCTCCAGGTGATCATCGACGAGAGCGGCGCGCTCGTCGGCGGCGTCGACGGCGATGACTTCATCGTCACCGGCGAGGTCGACGCGGACGGCGACGGCATCGTCGACTACGCCGGCGTGCTGATCTCGGGCGAGGTCATCGACTTCGGCTTCCAGGACAACGGCGTCGCCTCGAATCACGGCACGCCGTCCGGTCATCCCCGTCCCAAGCCCGCCCTCGGCGGCGATGGCGGCGACGACGACAAGATGCCCGGCGGGAAGAACGCCGAACCCAAGGGCAAGGGCACCGGACTCGGCGCGCTGCTCGGCACCACCGACCTCTACGACTTCCGCATCGTCCCGACCGGCGGCCTGCTGCTGCCCCTCTTCGGCGGCAGCGACCTCGGCGCCATCGTGACGAGCGAGATGTCCTCGTTCAACGGCAGCTTCCTCGTCGACTTCAGCGGCGAGGCGAAGGGCGACATCGGCCCCATCGATCCCCTGCCCGGCGCCTGCTGCCTGCCCGACGGATCGTGCGACGAGCTGCTCGCGACCGACTGCCTGATCCTCGGCGGTACGCCGTTCGGCTCCGGCACCCTGTGCGACGACGTCGTCTGCATTCCCGTCGGCGCCTGCTGCTTCACCGACGGAACCTGCGACGTCCTGCCCCAGGATGCGTGCGATGC
>JAGQOI010000021.1 GCA_020427625.1 Phycisphaerales bacterium
CACCGCCGCCGGTTCGGACCGACGGCGGTGGGGGAAGACCAGGAACGGAAGACCATGAACGGAAGGCCGGACACGAACGGATCCGCGAGCCGGGTCCGTCCGGCGGACCCTAGGCGCGCTTGGCCTTCAGTTGGAAGATGCTCTGTGTGCGGAGCACCAGGCCGCAGTCGCTGCGGAGGTGGTAGCCCTGCACGTGCACCTCGTCGCTGTAGCGCTGCATGTCGACGAGGGACAGGTTGGGGTTGGGGTGACCGTCGGTCCACACGGACATGAGGCAGTCGCCCATCCGGCCATGCTCCAGCATCTCGTTGTAGGTGCCGAGATAGAGGTGGTCGGAGAGGGTCTCGGTCTGCATGGTCGTGACGTACGCGATGCGGTCGGCGAACTCGCCCTCGTGGTCCTTCTCGCCCGCGCACGGAAGAGAGGTCACGAGCCCGCGATCGGGAAGCGAGTCCATGCTCTCGGAGACGACCTCCGTGACGCACAGACCCTCGTACTGGAACCGCACGACGTGACCGCCACGGTAGATCCACGACTCGAAGTCGTAGCCCCCGTGTTCGATCTTTCGACGGCCATCAATCTGAAAGAATTCCGGATGGAGGGCCGCCCGGTACACCGACAGGTGATAGGCCTGGAGTGAGGATGTCTTGGACGCGAAACTCAAATGCAACCACCCTTCTTAAACAAATGACGGCGAGCTTCTTCCTCGCCTCTCTCCTCCATTCCGTCACAGATTCTTGCCAATTCGAATCGAAAGACAAGCGCAAAGTTCGAATTTTCGTGACCACCCATGCTGCCGATGCGGTGCCCCGATGCCCAACATCTTGTGGATCATGAGCCTGCGGCCCCGGGCCGTCGCGGCTCGATGACCCACCAGGATTGCGTGAAAAACGTCACGAAGGAGCGGGCCGATGCCTGACCTGCTTCACCGACTCAACCTCCTCCGGGCACGCACGCCGAACGAGCGGCTCCGCATCCTCATCCCCACCCTCACGCATGCCGAGGATGACGAACTCGACGTCATCGCGGCCGAACTGCTTCGATTCGGTGGCGATCATGCCCTTGCTGCGGTGATCCGACAGTTTCATCGACTCGGTGACGCCCGGCGAGAGCACTGCTGCACCGCCGTCGCCGACCCCCGTCCCGCGGCACGGATCGTCCTCGATCGGAACCGACGCGCCGCCACCCTCAACGTGATCGACTTTGCGCGGCACGCCCTCGACCCCCGACTCGCACCGATCCTCGTCGAGTGCCTCGCCGCCTCCCATCGAGACGTGCCCGCCGCCGCGGCCCTCGCCCTCGCCGCCATGGTCAGCGCCCGCGTCGAACCCGCCGCCGGACACGAGGACCCGCTCGATGCCGCCGTCGCCGACGCCCTCGCCCGCTATCCCGACCATCGGCAGGAACCCGTCGTCGTCGCCGCCGCCCGCATGGCGGTCGCACCCGGCCCCCGTCTCGCGGCGCTCCTCGCCGAGACCGACCATCCCGCGATGTTCGCCCTCCGCCGCGCCGTCGGCGACACCGACGACCCGACGGTCCGACGCGAATTCCTCCGATGGCTCGGCCGCCCGGTCCTCGCCGGGCAGGTCGCCCGACGTCTGCACGACATCGTCGACGCGGCCCCGCGCGCCGAAGTCATGTCGAACGCCCATCTGCTCCGCGTGCCCGCCCGTCGCCGGATGATGCGCCTCGTCGATCGCCCGATCCGCTGCATTCCGCCGCTCGCGCAGGCGGTGACCGACCCCGAGTTCGTCCAGTGCGCCCTGCCGGGCTGGATCCGTGCGCTCGGCGTCTCCACCGCGATCCGCGTCCGCAGTCTCGCCGACCTCGTCGCCCTGCCCGCGCCGCTCGCGCGACTGCTCGCGATCGAGGAACTCCGACGCGAAACGGCGCCGCTCGCGTCCGAGGTCGTCGCCCTCGCCATGCTTGATCGCGAGCCCCGCATCGCGCGGCTCGCCGCGATCGCGACCTGCTTCGACGGCAAGCCGGTGAAGGAGGACACGCTCCTTCGCGCCGCCCGCAGCACCGACGCGCCGCTCGCCGCCCTCGCCCGCCATCGGCTCGCCCGCCGGAGCATCGGACGATTCATGGCCGTGCGCGACGACCTCCCGCCGGCCGCGGCGGCCGCCGCCGGCGCGTTTCATCTCGAACACGATCGGAGCGCCTTCGTCGACGCGATGCGAGCCGCGCTCGACGGCGGCCCGGCCTCGGGTCGGCGCCGGGCTGTCGCGCTCGCGCGACGTCTGCGCATCGTGCCCGACGTCGCGCTGTCGCTCATCCGCCTCACGCGCGAGAACGATCCCCGCCTGGTGTCCGCGGCCGTCGCCGCGATGGCCGACGCGACGGACGAGTCGTCGCTCCGCCTGGTGGCGCTGGCGCTGGATCACGCGGAACCGCGCGTCGCCGCGAACGCCGTCGAGGCCTGGGCCGCGCGACGGCCGCGCGAGTACGGACGCATCGAGCCGAAGTGCGACAGTCGCGTGCATCGCGTGCGGGCGAACGCGATCCGCGCCGTCATCCAGACCGGCGCCGGCGACGGCGAGACGCAGCTCCATCGCATGCTCGATGACGACGATGAGCGTCATCGCGTGAGCGGGATCTGGGCGGCATCGGCGGCGCGATCCGTCGACATGATCGCGCATCTCCGTTTCCTCGTGCAGCGCGATCCGTCGAACGA
>JAGQOI010000222.1 GCA_020427625.1 Phycisphaerales bacterium
CGAGTAGCCGTAGGCCGGATCGACCACCCGCGCATAGAGCGCCGCCGCCGTCGCGTCCGCCAGGCACGCCGCGTTGCCCGACGCATGATGCGCCTCGCTCGTCGCGGTCAGGAATCCCTTCGCGCCGTGATCCGTGTACAGGCACGGACGCACCTGCCACCGATCGCCGAGGTCCCGCAGCATCGCCTTCAGGTGCGGCCGCGCGAGGTTCACCATCGCGACCGCCCGCACCGTCCCGCCGCCGCTGATGCGCACGCACGCGATGTCCCCGAGGCGCACCGGCGACAGGCTCTCCGGCGGCGCGAACCACGTCGCGACATCGTCGGTGTGCACGCCCGTCGCGTGCGCTGCCGGATCCTCCAGTCGCGCCAACGTCGCGATCTCGCGCCCCGATGCGTCGATGAACCGCACGTCCGTCGTCGCGGGCAGCCGCGCCGGCGCAAGCACCGCGATCCGCAGGACCGGCATGAAGTCCGAGCGCACGTTCATCGAGCCGCGCTTCTCGATCTCGAAGTCGGCGGGGACCATGACGTCCACCGTGTCCGCCCCGCCCGTGCGAACGTCGCGCAGCCACGCGACCCGCGGACCCATGCCGCTCAGGCCGTGCAGATGGTCGACATGACCGAGGTGATACGCGCGGACGATCTCCAGGAACGTGCACGTCGTGTCGAGGTCGCGATCCGCGTCGCCCGCCGGCGGCGGCGCGCCGGTGCAGTGGTACAGCGCGAACGCCTCCGACCCCATGCGCCCGTGCGTCCGCAACGCGAGCCGGAAGGAATCCCCGAAGTCGAGCCCGTGCACCTCGACGAGTTGACGCCGGTACGCCTCCGCGTCCGCCCGCTCGGCCGCGTCGATGTCGCTCATGATCGTCATGAGCGACGCGAACGGGTGGGGGAGCAGACGCACCCCCATGGCCCGCAGCCGCTGATCGCGCCGCACGTGATCGCGCGGCGTCGTCGGATCCTCGTTGGAGAACGGACCACGCGCGGCGACCGGCGTCGATCGGCGCAGCAGACGACGGAGACGCCTCAGTCGCTCCATGTGTCCTTCGGCCACCCGAGCATCGCGAAGAGACGCTGGTTCGCGTCGTGGAACGTCTCACGAAGCATGCGCCGCGTGTCCGGATTCATGTCGCTCGGCTTCGGCGCGGCATTGCGCACCTCCGCGAGATGCTTGAACTCGAAGTCCGGATCCAGATCCAGGAACGTCAGGATCCGACGCATCGATTCCGCCGTCTGACGCGTGAGCTCCTCGAACCGCAACACCAGGATCTGAGATGCCGGAAGGCACGCGTAGAAACGACGCAGGAACGGCTCGTAGAACCCGCGATCCACGAGCAGCGGCAACTGCTCCGGATCCGCGAAGTACTTCAGCCAACTGCTCCGCTGGCTCGGATCCGCCTTCTCCCGACCCGCCTCCACCGACAACGCGATGCACGACTCGAACGTCCCCGTCCGACGACCCTTGCTCAAGCCGTGACGGTACGCCGAATACGTCGCCTCCACCGGGTCTCGCAGCACGAACAGCAGACGCGCGTCCGGAATGTGGTCCCGCAGATTCAGCGGCACCTGCGGCTGCACCATGAAGTACGGCTGCTTCGTCGCAATGTACCGGTGCTTGCCCGCCAGCCGAGCACTCATCGCCCGGTACGTCGCCGGATCATCACCCAGTTGCGACCGCGCCACGACCGGACTCGCGAACGGAAACGATACGAACTCGCCGTTCACCTTGAGATCACCGTCGTTCAGGAAGCCGACCTCCGGATGCTCCTCGAGGTAGTACTTCAGCGACGACGTGCCGCAACGCTGACCGCCGCACAACAACAGGTTCAGATGGTCCGTCGAATTCCGCCGGCCCGTGATTTTCGAAAGCAACGTCTTCATCGAAGGTGCATCCTCTCTCGATCGAACATCCTACCGCCGCACCGCCCGCCCCGGGTCCCGATCACGACCGTCAGTCCGCGTCCGCGTCCAGATCGTCGTCCGACGACGATTCGTCCGTGCCGCCCGTGGCCGTCGCCTCCGCGATCATCGCCTTCCGCACCTCCGGCTCCAGGGCCATCCACGACGCCCATGAACCCGCGAACCGCAGCGTCGATCCCGTCGATACGAGCATCGTCGTCACCGGCAACGCCGACACCATCACGTTCGCCTGCTGCGGCACGAGCACCACGATCCGGTCCGACAACCGCGCGAGCAGCGACGACGCCCACGCCGGATCCGTCCCCCGAAGAATCCGCTCGTCGATGAGCGTCGGACCCCGCGGCGTCGACATGAGCGGCAGGATCCGCGCCGCCGCGCCCAGGTGCGGGCTCGCCGCCGACCACCACGAGGCCGTCAGCACCGCCGAGACCCCGGCCGGGTCGAGCGCCGTCGCCTCGTCCAGCACGCCCGCCTCGCGCAGCCAGTCCGCCGCCCGATCGCATGCCGGCGCATCCGGCGCCCGCTCGCCCGTGAGCAGCGCCGCCAGCGTGAAGCCCGTCGGCGCGAACCGCGACTGCATGAGCGCCGCATCGACCCACGCGACCGCCGCCCGCCTCGGGCGCGTCGCCGCCCGCACACCCGCCGTCACCGCCATGATGTTGAACAGGAGCAGCGACTCGGGCTGGAGCAGGCGCACCAGCGCTCCGGCCGTGAGCGTCACCGTCCCCGCCTCGCCGCCGTCCAGGCGCAACGAGGTCGGCCGCGCGAGCTCCTCGCGCTCGTCGTCACGCGTCCGCTCGAGTGCCTCGACGAACGTCCGGTACCGCATGATCTGCGGATAGAACCGGTTCAGCGTCGCGAAATGCGACGCCATCGACTCCGTCTGGTTCACGATCCGCAGCACCACGAAGAGGAACGTCATCACGCTCGGCCACGAGATCTGGTGATCGATGGCCTGGTACCCCATCGCGATGAGGATGATCACGAGCGCGACCGGACGGAACAACGACGTGATGAGCACCGACCGGTTCGAGGCGAGACGCAGCCGATCGAACGTGTCGAAGTACTCGTCCACGCCCTCGCTCGCGTCGAACGACGCGCCGAGCGCCTCCCGCAGCGGCGCCGAACCCAGATTCGATGCGTTCGACGTCTGGAGCACCTCCGACGTCGTCGTCGACATCCCCCGCGACCCGCCGCCGTAATACGTGTGCGACGCCTGACGCACCCGCACGTTCAACAGATGCAGGAACGGCAGCGGCAGCACGAACAGCGGCAGCACGAACGTCGCGACCAGCGGATTCAACAGGAACAACGACACGACGTACACGACCAGGTTCGACAGCGGATCGATCAGACGCAGCAACGACTCGAACGACACCCCCATCAGACGAGACGCCTGACTCACCAGAGCCCGAGCCTCCTGGATCGTCCCCGTCGCCGTCGAGCGGTCCAGCCGCGGCCGGTTCGTCGCCAGCGCCAGCACCCGGCGCGCCGACGCCCGGTGCAGCCGACGCGCGATCCGACGCGCCTGCGCCGCCGAGTAGTACGACGTCACCGCACTCAACGCCAGCAACGCCACGAACGCGCCCGCCACGAGCAGCAGAGACCAGATGTCGTTGTGCAGGAGCCCGCCGTCCGCCCCCGGCCTCTCCACCCGACGCGTGAACGACAGCAACGCGCTGATCGCGCCGCCCTGCGCCCCCGCACTCACGAACAACGCCGCGATCGCCAGCGCCACCACCAGCCAACGCCCGCGCGCACCCTCCCTCGCCACCCATACGTAGCCCGATACGAACCGACGCAGCTTCGACCCGAGAGCATGCATCACGTCACCGTTCCGATCGCCGCGCGCCGATCGAATGCACCACGCACTGACCCGACGCGACCAGATGATCGAACACCGCCCGAGCCGCCGCCCGATGACCGTCCGCCGCCAACGTCCCGTCCGCATGACGCCCCGGCATCGACGCACCCAACGCGCCGATCGCCGCCGTCGGATCCGTCACCGACGCGGCACACGCCGACGCGACCCGCGCCGCGAACGCCCGCGTCGACGCCGGATCCGCACCCGCATCCGTGATCAACACGCCCGCCCACGCGCCCGACGCCCGCACGTCGTCCACCGCCCGCCGATAGCACGCCTCCAGGTACCGCGCCACCGGAACCCGATCGACCTTCAGATCGTCCACCCCTGACAGACCCGCATCGATCGACCGCTCCGTCCCCGGCCAGCACGCGAGATCGCGCGCCGTCCGCTGACGAATCCGCCAGCCCGCCGATCGCCGCACCGGCTCCACCGTGTCACCCGTCCACGCAAGGTAATCCCCCGGCGGATGATGCATCGAGAATCCCGTCTCCACGCTCCACGCCGCGGGCACGCTGTCCCGCGCCTCGCGCGACCCCAGGCCCAGCAGCACGTGCGTCGGACGCAGACCCGCCAGCGCCGACGCGAGCCACCCCCACCAGCGACTCACGCCCATCCGCGGCATCGCGAGCACCGAACACCACGCCTCGATCCCCGCCCGCCCGAGCATGCGCTCCAGCTCCCGATGCATCTGCGACGGCGATCCCACCGTCGCCCCGTGCAGCAGGCCCGAACCGATCGACACGATCCGCATCGACGCCCGCGCCTCCGGCTCGCGATCCAGCATCCCCCAGCGATTCACGACATGAACCGACTGGTACGCCTGCGGCTCGTGCACGCTGCTCGTCCACGCGACCCGCGAGCCCGGGACGTGCGTCGTCCACCCGAGTTCCGGATGCACCGCCGACGTCACGTGACACCGTCGACGCACCGGCGCCCGATCCGGGCCCTCGCGCAGACCGTAGTAGCACGGATGCACCGTGAGCACGACGCACACGCCCGGCTCCAGGGCCGCGATGTCCGCCAGCATCCGCGCCTGCGTGCAGAACGGCGGGCCGAAGTCCGACTCGTCCGCGCGATGAGCCCTCAACACGCGGTTCCAACGCCACCCGTCGATCGAGCGCGTCGCGCCGTACTCCACCCGAGCATCCTTCTGACGAAAGATGTCGTTCCCCTCGTACTCGAGCCCCAGCTCGCCCTCGTCGAGCACCGACAGACACGCGTCGGCGCCGTTGAACCGCAGTGTCCGCACCGGGTCCGACGCGGCGTCCGCCATCTTCGGCTCGCCCTTGCGCCGGCCCTTGAAGATCTCGAAGTTCTCCGCGCCGTACGCCGCCGCGGACCCGTGCGCCACCGTGCCCCGCACATCGATCCCCTCCGCCCGCAGCCACTCGATCTCGTCCCGCACCGCCGCCGCGCCGTCCATGTCGTACTGCTGGTAGACCGTCAGCCCGTCGGTGTGCAGGCCGATCTCGTGTCCGAGCGACTGGATCTCGCGATAGACGTACGCGATGCACCCGTGACGCTCGAACTGACCGCCGTCGAACCGCGCGTGATACGGCGCCGTGTGCAGCATGTAGTACGAACTCGGCATCCCGTGCGACGCCTCCAGGTGCGCCATCTGCCACGCCGCGACGATGTCGCCGTCCACGTCGTGCCGGATCGCCAGACGCACGCGGCCCGGCGCCGCCGGACGATGACACAGGTCGCGCAACGTCACGACCTCGATGCGCGGCATCGCGGCGAACGCGCGCAGCAACTCGTCGTACATCACCATCGGATACGCCATCGGTTGCGCGTCGTCCACGCCCGGACCGTACGTCCGGTCCATCGCCCGGTTGCACGCCGCCCATACCGACGCCCGAGACGTCGCCACGACCGTCGCCCGGTACCGCGCGTGCCGCGCCGATCCCGACTCGGTCGCGACGACGCTCATCCGTACACCACCGCGGCGATGATCCACACGAGCACGAGCGACACGAACCACACGATCCCGACCGCCGCCAGACGCCGGCGCTGCGAACGCCCGAGCGCCGCCGTCGCCGCCGATGCCCTCGCCTTCACGTGCCGCGCGGCGACCCGCCAGCCCCGCGTCGACGCCGGGCGCATCGAGCGCCCCGCCTCGCGGAGTTCGGCGAGGAACTGCTCGCGTTCGGCCGTCGTGAACCGGTCCGGCTCGTATCCCCACGCCGCGTTCGCCGCGCCGCAGAAATGGTCGAACACGAACCGCTCGCGCGCCCCGAGCTCGTCCTGCCACCGCTGATCGTCGAACGCCGCCTCGCCCTTCCGCATGCGATCGAACTGCGCCTCGTAGAACGCCCGGTTGCGGAAGTTCGGCACCGGCAGACCCTGGAAGAACTTGAGCAGCGCAATCGTGCCCTGGTTGCCCGACGTGATGTGGTGGTCGAACTCCCAGAACGCCAGCGCCCGCTCGTCGTAGTCGAGCCCGACGAACGACGCGAACCGCGCCACGTGCCCGCGCGGATCCGACATGAGATCCTCGTACCGCAACCCCAGAACGTCCTCCCGGTCCGGCGACCACGCGAACGAGCGGGGGAGATGCTGCGCGAAATCCACGATCGCGTCGTACACGTCCACCCGGTGATGACGCGCGTAACTCGTCGCCAACGCCCGAGCATCCCGGATCATCTCCAGCGGCCGCACCGTCAACGCGGGATCCTGCAACTCCGCCGCGACGTGCGCCGGCGTCGGATTGTTGATCACGATCACATCACGCCCGCTGAACGCGCCCAGTTGCACGTAGAAGTTCCGCGACGCGTCGTACTGCGCGAAGAACGACGGCCAGAAGCCGCACGCCTCGCCGTGCACGCGGCACGCCTCGCGCCCCGCCCGCTCCGGATCCGCCCGCATCGACCACACCCGGTCCGGCGGACCCAGCGTGAACGCCCGGGCATGACTGCCGAGCAGCAGGCACAGCCAGGTCGTGCCCGTGTAACTCGGTGACGTGACGTTGACGACGGTGACGCCGCGACGATCCGTCATGACGCGTCCACGGCCAGTCCCGACGCCGCCGGTGTGCCCGCGGCCGGTGTGCCTGCCGCCGGTGTGCCCGCCGCCGGTGTGCCCGTCGCCGGTGTGCCCGTCGTCTCGACGATCACATGCCGACACCCGTCCTGAAGTCGCTCGCCCGCCGGCGTGCACGCATCCGCGTAATGACGCTGGATCCACTCCACGCTCAACAGCGACCAGATGAGCAGACGATGGTTCTTGCGACCCTCGAAGTGCTCGTTGAGCTGCGCCGTCACGAACGACTGGTCGAACCACGAACGCTCCCGCGTCCGGCGATCGAGCAGGATCGACTTGATGTAGTCCATCGACGGACCCCGGTACCAGTTCTCGTCCGGCGGCGAGAAACCCTGCTTCTGCTGGTACACGAACTCCCGCGGCAGATACGACTCCATCGCCCTCCGCAACACCCGCTTCCCGTCCGACGAATCGATGTGACCCGTCACGCCGTTCGCGGTCAGGGCCTTCGGACGCGTCTTGATCGACGGCGACAACCCCCACGCCAGATCCGCGAGATCGTTGTCCAGGAACGGCACCCGCGTCTCCAGCGAATGCGCCATCGAGATCCGGTCGTCCGTGATGAGCAGACCGTGCAGAAACGTGCGGAACTCGAAGTCCAACGCCCGGTGCAGACGATCGTCCACCGACTCCACGCCCGACGACCGACGCGGACCGGCCGCGAGCACCGCGTCGCAACTCGCCCGCGCCGACGCCGTCAGCGGACGCAACTCCGGCGCAAACAGCCGCGGCAGCACGTCCGGCGGCAGCAGGCGATGCCAGGCCGCGTGACAGGCATCGCCGAACGACGCCTCGTCCGTCGCATGCAGCATCGGGCGATACCGCCACGGATAGCCCGCGAACAGCTCGTCGCCGCCCGTCCCCGCCAGGCAGACCTTCACGAACCGACTCGCCAGCTTCGCGACGTACCAGTTCTGGTGGCACATCCCGACCCGCGGGTCCTCCATGTGCCACGTCAGACGCTCCATCACCGCCGGCATGTCGCCCGCGTGCAGCACGACCGCGTAATGCTCGGTCTGAAGCAGGTACGACAATTGCTCGGCGAGCCGACGCTCGTCGAACCCCTGCTCGATGCCGTTCACGTTGGTCAGGTCGAAGCCCGCGGTGAACGTGTGCAGGCGCGGGATCGAACGACCCGCGACCGCGACGATCGACCCGCTGTCCATGCCCCCGGAAAGATACGACCCCACCGGCACGTCGCTGACGAGCTGTCGGGTCACCGCCCGCTCGAACGCCGCCGCGACCCGCGCCGACGCCTCGTCGTCATCCTGCATCGACGGATCGATCGACGGAAAGCCCTGGTGATACTTCCGCGGCTGGATCGTGCCGCCCGTCCCCGGCGTCAGCGTCAGCATCTCGCCGGGCTCGAGCACATGCACGCCCGACCAGATCGTCTCGCGCCGGAACACGTTCTGGAACGTGCAGTACTCCACGAGACCCGCCGGATCGATCCTCGCCGGCACGAGCCCGCTCGCGAAGAGCGCCTTGATCTCGGAGGCGAAGACGAGGAAGCCGTCCGCCGCCGCGAAATACAGCGGCTTCACGCCGAACCGGTCGCGGGCGAGCGTGATCGTGTTCGAGAAGCGATCGTGGATCGCGAACGCGAACATCCCGTTGAGCATCTCCAGGCAGTCCGGACCGTGCTCCTCCCAGAGGGTCAGGATGACCTCGGTGTCCGTGTTCGACCGGAAGCGACACCCCCGCGCCTCGAGATCGTCGCGCAGCTCGCGGTAGTTGTAGATCTCGCCGTTGTGGACGATCCAGTACCGCCGGTCCCCGCTCGCCATCGGCTGATGACCATGGTGCGTGAGATCGAGGATCGACAGACGACGGTGACCGAGCCCGACCGCGTACTGCTGCGAGCCGAACTGCGCGTTGCAGTAGTCGCCGCCGAACACCGGCAGATGCTCGTTGTGATGCCGGAACGCGACGTCGGTGAAGTTGCTCCACGTGCTCCCCCGACCCCACGGACGCTCGCCGGGCACGAAGAACACGTAGCCCGCATCGTCCGGCCCGCGATGCGCGAGGACATCGCACATCCGCTTCACGGCCCGGGGATCGATCGGCTGCTCGCCGCGACTGATGACTCCGGCGATTCCGCACATGGCGCCGTTCCCTCGTCTCCACGCCGTCGCGGCGCGGCCATGCCCGCGGGCCCGCGTCCGACGTGGACGCCCCGCCGTCGATCACATCGAACTGATGCCGCCCACGGCGAGTTGCTTGTGCCCCAGCGCCACGAGGTCGCTTCGACGCCACTCGATCAGACTCCGCATCCCGTCCTCGAGGTCGATCGACCACTCGAATCCGAGATCCCGCTTCGCCTTCTCCGGACACCCGATGCGGTTCGTCACGAACGTCAGACCCGCCTCCTCGTACTGGATCGGCAGATCGCTGCCCGTGAGCCGCAGCAGCAGGTCGGTGAGCTCCTTGATCGACGTCCCGATCCCGCGCCCGACGTTGTAGCACTCGCCGCTCGCCGACGCCTGCAACGCCAGCACGTTCGAACGCGCAACGTCGTGCACGTGCACGAAGTCGTAACACTGCGACCCGTCACCGAACACCACCGGCGACTTCCCCTGGTCGATGCGGTCGAGGATCTTGTGCATCACCGCGATGTACGCGCCCTTGTAGTCCTGCCGCGGCCCGTACACGTTCATGTACCGCAGCCCCACCCAGTTCAGGCCGTACCGCGCGCCCAGACTCTTGAAGAAGTGCTCGCCCGCGATCTTCGACGCCCCGTAGAACGTGAAGTTGTTGTACGCATGATCCTCCGTCATCGGCGTCTCGATCGCGTCGCCGTACACCGACGCCGACGAGGAATACACCACCCGCTCGACGTTGTTCTTGATCGCCGCCATGATCACGTTGAACGTCCCCCGGACGTTCACGTCGAAGGCCGTCTCCGGATACTCGTGACACTGCAGGATCCACAGCGCGGCCAGGTGAATCACGCCGTGAACACCCTCCATCGCCTTCTCCAGAATGTCCTTGTGCAGGATGTCGCCGCCGTGCGGAAAGATCGTGACCCGGTCGTCCTTCAACGCGTCCGCGATGTTGTCCATCGAGCCGCGGAAGAAGTTGTCGTAGATGATGACCCTCCCGACGTCCGTCCTGAGCAGCTCGTCGACGACATGACTGCCGATCAAACCCGCTCCGCCCACCACGAGAATCGTCTTGCCGGTCAGTTCCACCGCTACGCTCCAGTCCGTCTTGAGGTCTCATAACCACCGCCGTCACCCACCGGGCCCGTCGCCCGATCGCGTGACGTAGGGTGGCCTGCGCACACCCCTTGCGCGCCCGCGGCCGTCCCGCCGACGCCGCTCGGGCCCAGTATACCCGCAGACCGCACCACGAACGATTCCCCCGTACCGACAACCCTCGACGCCCGATCACACCCATGACGCCCGCAAGGGACTCGTTTTGTCCATGGATCCGAGCGCCGTCGCCATACAATGGTGCCGGTGGATGGATGTAGAGAGGACTCCCCATGCGCCCCGCCATCATCGCCGTGCTCGCCCTCACATCAGGGATGATCGCCGCGCCCGCCCTCGCCGGAGGCAACGACTTCTTCGACGACTTCTCGTCCCGCCCGTCCCCCCTCTGGGGCAACGAGTTCGGCAACTGGACGGCCTCCGGCGGCGTCTACTCGGCCGCCGTGTCGAGCAACTTCCCGAACTCCTACTCCTCCCTGCCCTTCGAGTTCGAAAGCTTCGTCCTCGACCTCGACATCAACGACGTCGCCGACGGCGGCGTCTGGCTCCGTTCCGAGCCCGCCCCCGGCACCCCCATCGGCATCAAGGGCGTCCTCCTCGTCACCGGCGCCGGCAACAACAGTTTCTACTGGCACATCGTCCCCACCGGCGACAGCTACGGTCCCAGCCTCCTGCCCGTCAGCGGACTCTTCAACGACGGCGACGACATCTCGCTCCACATCGTCGTCAGCGGCAACACCTACGACGTCTACCTCAACGGCTCCGGGACCCCCGCGACATCGCTCACCACCGACGCCTTCACCGTCGGCGGCATCGCCCTGTACGACTACTCGAACCAGACCTTCGACAACGTCAACCTCGACGGCGTCCTCGCCTGTCCCCAGGACCTCAACGACGACGACACCGTCGGACCCGCCGACCTCGCCGTCCTCCTCGGACAGTGGGGCGCCTGCGTCGACTGTGCCGCGGACTTCGACGACGACGACACCGTCGGTCCCGCCGACCTCGCCGTCCTCCTCGGCGCCTGGGGCGACTGCTGATCTCAGAGGGTCCACCACGGAGGCACTGAGGGCACGAAGGGGGGAATCTGGGTTCAGGATCGTGGGCCGGGGCGTGGGACGATTCAGCGATGGTCCGTATTCGGCGGCGATCGGGCACCGTTCGGGCATGATTCGCGTGCATGTCACCGCCCACGGTTCCCCAAACCCGATTCCCCCCTCCGTGCCCTCCGTACCTCCGTGGTAGACCCCCTAGACTCATGACGTGCCCGATACGCCGTTCGCACTGCCTGATGACGTTCTCGAGCGACTGATCACGCCGGCGCTGGTCGTCTCCGTCGACGCCGCGAGACACAACATCGCCCGCGTCATCGCCGCCGCCCGTGGCGACGCCGCGCGATGGCGACCGCACCTCAAGACCACCAAGTCCGCCCTCGCCTGTCGTCTCCTCGCCGCCGCCGGCGTCCGCCACGCCAAGTGCGCGACGACGCGGGAACTCGCCCTCGCCCTCGACACCTTCGGTCCCGACGCCGACCTCCTCGTCGCCCATCCGCTCGTCGGACCCGCCCTCGCCCGCGTCGCCGCCCTGGCCGACGCGCACCCCGACGCGCGGGTCGCCATCCTCGTCGAGGCGCCGGACGCGCTCGCCGACTTGCCGCGCTCGCTCGACGTCTTCATCGACGTCAACCCCGGCATGAACCGAACCGGTCACGCCGTCGACCGCCTCGACGACCTGCGCGCCCTCGCCCGCGCCGCCGGCCCGCGCCTGCGGGGGATCCACTTCTACGACGGACACCTCGCCGGCCTCGACGCCCCGACCCGACGCGCCCGCGCCCACGGCGTGTACGACGACCTCCTGGCCCTCGTCGCCCGACTTCGCGCCGACGGCATCGGCATCGCCGAGATCATCACGAGCGGCACGCCGACGTTTCCCGACGCGCTCGCCTACGCGCCGTTCGACGCGCTCGACGGCGCGATCCACCGCATCTCGCCGGGTACCGTCGTCTATCACGACACGCGGACCGAGCAGGAGTTGCCGAACCTCGGTCTGCGTCCCGCCGCCGTCGTCCTCACCCGCGTCGTGAGTCATCCCGCGCCCGATCGCGTGACGTGCGATGCCGGGTCCAAATCGATCGCGGCCGAAGTCGGCGACCCGTGTGCGGTGGTCCTCGGTCGTCCGGACCTCGTCGCCGCCCGCCCGAGCGAGGAGCATCTGCCGCTCGACGTACGGGCCGGCGCCGTCCCGGGTCGGGGGGACGTCCTGTGTCTCGTGCCGGCCCATGTGTGCCCGACGGTGAACCTGTACGACACGATGGTCGTCGTCGAGTCCGGCCGCGAGCCCCGCCTCGAACCCATCGCCGCCCGCGGCCACGAGACCTGGCTGCGCTAGTTGGGACAGTTCCCGGAACTGTCCCAAACCGAGTTATCCACATTTGGGACAATTCCCGGAACTGTCCCAAACTGAGTTATCCACATTTGGGACGCCGCGGCGGCTTGCCTACACTCTGGAACCCCGCGCACGGAGACCCCCCATGAGTTCATCCAACGACGCATCGGTGATCTTCTGGGTCTTCCTCGGCGTTCGCCTCCTCCTCGCCTTCCTCATCCTCGTGTTCGTCGGCGCCTCCATCTGGTGCTGGAACAACGGCTACGAGAACGCCGTCTGGGGACTCGGGTCCGCCGCCGTCATGCTCGCCGGCATGATCGTCCTCTTCACCGGCATGTCGCGCAAGTACCGAGGCATGATGAACCGCCGGCGACACGACTGACCCCGAACGCCCCGACCGCCGCGTGCACGCTACCCTGCGCCTGCGTGTGCGGCCTCGCAGCCATCCTCTGTCCCACCCCGCGATCCGACGCCGGCGCCATCGTCGCGCGCATGCTCGATCGAATCGCCCACCGCGGACCCGATGACCGACAATGTCGCGCCTTCCGCGATGACCGCCCCGTCCCCCTCGACGAACCCGCAACCGTCGTCCTCGGGCACCTCCGACTCGCCATCCAGGACCTCTCCGACGCCGGCCGACAACCCATGGCCGATCCCGATCGACGACGTCACCTCATCTTCAACGGCGAGATCTACAACTTCATCGAACTGGCCGGCCCCCTCCGCGCCCGGAGCATCCCCCTCGTCTCCGCCGGCGACACCGAAGTCCTCCTCCATCACCTCATCGCCCGACCCGACGAAGACCTCGCCCCTCGACTCGCCGACCTCGACGGCATGTTCGCCTTCATGCTCCTCGACCTCCACGCGCGACGACTCACCGCCGTCCGCGATCGCTTCGGCATCAAGCCGCTCTACCTCTGGACCGCGCCAGACGGCGCCGTCCTCCTCGCCTCCGAAATCAAGGCCTTCACCGCACACCCACACTGGACCGCGCGGCTCAATCACGCCCGCGCCCACGACTACCTCGCCCGCGGCATCATCGACCACACCGCCGAAACCCTCTTCGCCGACGTCCGCCAACTCGCGCCCGGACATCAACTCGTCATCGACCTCCGACACCCCGCCGCGCCCGTGTCCTCCGTCCCGTGGTACGACCTCGACGCCGCCTCCGCGTCACCGTCCGAGGACGCCGCCGAGACCTGCCGCGCACTCGTACGCCACGCCGTCCGCATGCGCCTTCGCGCCGACGTCCCCATCGGGTCCTGCCTCTCCGGCGGCGTCGATTCGTCCGCCATCGTCTGCATGGCCTCCCTCCTTCTGCACGACGGCGGCGACCACCCGCCCCAACTCACGTTCACCGCCTCCGATCCCGACGATCCGCGCGACGAGTGGCCCGCCGCGAACCTCACCGCGCAGATCGCCGGCGCCGACGCCGTCCGTGTCCACACGCAGGGTGCCACCATCCTCGACCGCCTCGACGACCTCGTCTGGACCCAGGACGAACCCTTCGGCTCGACCTCGATCGTCGCCCAGCACGCCGTCTTCGAAGCCGCCGCCGCCCGTGGCCTCAAGGTCATGCTCGACGGACAGGGCGCCGACGAGATCTTCGGCGGCTATCACGTGTTCTTCCGCGTCCTGCTCTGGTCCGATCTCCGCCGCGGACGCCTCGGCGCGTTCCGCCGACACCTGCGCGCCATCCGTGCCGCGCACGGCGGTCGCGCCGCGTCATGGATCGCCCGCGCCCTCGCCTCGGGCGTCCCCGGTGCCGCGCCGCCGGCGTCGCTCGCGCGCGACGTCTTCGACCTCCACGACATGACCGTCGACCCCTTTCGGCGCCTGTCCGGACGGACGCGGGGGATCCGCGCGTTCTCGATCGACCAGGTCCGCGCCGCGAGCCTGCCGATGCTGCTGCACTGGGAGGACCGCAATTCCATGGCGCACTCGATCGAGGCGCGCGTGCCGTTCCTGTCGCATCCGCTCGTCGAGTTCGCCCTCGGACTGCCCGACGACGCGAAGGTCGATCCGCCCGTGACGAAGCGCCTCCTCCGCGACGCCATGCGCGGCATCGTGCCGAACGAGATTCTCGACCGGCGCGACAAGATCGCGTTCTCCACGCCCGAACGACGATGGCTCATCGAGTCCGACCCCTCCGCGGCATCCCGCGCGCTCGCCGACGCGATCGATGTCGCCGGTCCCCTCATCCGCGACGCCGCGCCGCTGCACGCGATGATCGCCGACGAGCGCGACTACGACCCCGTCTTCTGGCGCACCCTCTGCTTCGCCGCCTGGCTTCGTCGCTTCGACGTGCGCATGTGATCGATCGGGTTCACCACGGAGGCACCGGAGGCACGGAGAGGCGATTGGGTTTGAAGAATCGTGGGCGTCGACGGGCGCGTGATCGCGACTGGCGGTACTCGGTCGCCGCCGAATGCGGACAGAAGTTGAGGTTCCCCACGAACGGTGGACACCCAAGCGTGCCCGTCAGGCTGACCTCTCGAACTCGGCGGGGCTGACGTATCCCAGGGCCGAGTGTAACCGTCTGCGATTGTAGAACATCTCGATGTACTC
>JAGQOI010000022.1 GCA_020427625.1 Phycisphaerales bacterium
AGGATTGGCGAGGGCGAGCATGAGCATCGGCTGCACGTCGAGCCGGAGCATCGCGCTCGCGCCCATGATGCCGAGGTCGCCGAACAGCGTCACGCAGAGCCAGGCGAACACCGCGGTTCCGATCGCCGCGCCGGGACGGCGGACGAGCGTCGCGATGAGCATGCCGATCGCGAGCATCGACAGCGCGAGCAGCACGCTCAGGCCGGCGAGGCGCAGGAACAGGGCGCCGTCCGCCGTTCCCTGACGGGCCAGCAGCATCGCGCTGATGCCGAACCCGATCGCGATCGTGCCCGTGAACGCGATCGACTGCCCGATGAACTTCGCGAGGAACACCTCCGTGCGCGTGACCGGTTGCGCGAGGACGTAGGCCAGCAACCCGCGATCACGTTCGGCGGAGAGCGACAACGCGCCCATCGTGATGCCCATGAGCGGCACGACGAGCAGCGTCAGGTTGATCAGGCTCGCCGCCGTCTTGCCGAAGCCCGCGAGACCCGCGTACCCCGTACCGAGCTGCGACAGGTACGCGAGCCCGACCGCGAGGGCGCCGAAGGCGATGGTGTAGAGCACGAACCACTTGTTGCGCAGCGAATCCCGCAACTCCTTCCGCACGAGCGGCCAGAGCGTGCGCGGATCGACGATCCACTCGCGCATCCCGCCCGTCATGTCGCCGAGCGCACTCATGTCGTCGCCCCCCGGGGCAGGCGCCCGTTGCATTCCGGAATCGATCCGTCGACGCGATCCACGCGACTCGCGCGATCCGGCCCGTCGCCGGTCGCCGGGCGCGCCACGATGCCCGCGTTCCGCAGGGTCTCGACGGCCTCGTCGACGCACCGTCGATCGACGAGCACCGACGACTCGCCGCGCCCGTCGTCGCCGGCATCGGGCGTGTCGATGCCCACGATGCGCCCGGATTCGAGGGTCACGACGCGGTCGGCGATCTGCCGCACCTCGTCGGGTCGATGGGAGATGAGCATCACGGTCTTGCCGCCGCGGCGAAGACGATCGACGTCGGCGAGCAGTTCCTGCCGGCCGGCGGCGTCGAGGTTGGAGGTCGGTTCGTCGAGGAGGAGCACGGGCGGATCGGTCATGAGCGCGAGTCCGAGGGACAGCCGCTGCTTCATGCCGCCGGAGAGCTGTCGGATGCGCTTCCGGGCGTGCGGTCCGAGTCCGATCTCCTCGATCATGCGTCGCGCGTCGCCGCTCCCGGCTCGCTTCAGGCGTGCGAAGAGCACGGCGACCTCGGCGACGCGCAGGTCGTCGAAGAGCGCGGGTTCCTGGGGGATGTAGCCGATGAGGCGGCGCACCGCCTTGCCGCGACGGCGCACGTCGAGCCCGTCGACGGTCGCCGTCCCGCGGAACGGCAGCAGGCCGAGCAGGCAGCGGACGAGCGTGCTCTTGCCGGCGCCGTTCGGACCCCAGAGCGCGACCGCCTCGCCGGTCCGCACGTCGAGCGACACGTCGTCGAGCGCGACGAAGCGACCGAAGGTCTTCGTGATGTGCGCGAGCCTGATCATCGTCGACCCGACCCTCCGGACCGCACCGCCGTCGCGAGGCGGCGTTCGGCGCGTCCCAGCGCGGGCGCCATGCACGCGACGCCGGCGAGGAGCAGGACCACGCCGGCGAACGAACCCGGGCGCCGCACCGACGCCGTCGCCTGCGACCGCGGCTCGACCATCCGCATGAGCGGCGACGCGTCGCTGATCTTCGGTCGCGGCAGCACGACCGGGAACGCCCGCGCCGCCATCTCCAGCGCGTGCTGGGCGGGACTGAACAGGAACAGGCGCATGCGGGGCGACCGGTCGATGAGGTTCTCGAAGAAGTCGTCCGCGTGATAGACCGTCTCGCCGATGCCGTCATCATCGAGGTCGTAGCCGCGATAGTCGCTCCAGAAGTTCCCGCGCCCGTCCACGGCGAAGTCGATCTTCCGCAGCGTGCCGGAGCCGAGGATCGCGACCTGCTCGACGTTGTCGATGAACGTGTTCTCCGTGAACCGGTTGCGCTCGACGTTCGGCAGGAAGGCGATCCCGATGTCGTTGTACGCGACCAGGTTCCGGCGCCAGACGTGCACGACGTCGAACTCCGACGGCGAATTGTCCAGGTGCACGCCGACCCGGTTGCCGATGATGATGTTGTCCTCGGTGACGAGCCCGTCCATGTCCTTCAGGCCGATCCCGAAGCCGCTCGGCCCGCGGTTCCGGGCGAGCACGTTCCGCCGGAGCGTCAGGTTGCGGCTGTACATGAGGAACGCGCCGACGGAGTTGTCGGTCAGCACGTTGTCCTCCAGCACGTTGTCGCTGCTGTACATGAAATGCATGCCGTAGCGACCGCCGCTCACCCGGTTGCGCCGCAGCGTGACGTCGTTGGAGAACCACATGATGAGATCGCGGCTGTCGCGGACCTCGTTGTCCTCGATGAAGCAGTCCGGACTCTGCCAGAGCCGGATCGCGTCGCCGCGCCGCGGCTCGGGCAGGTCCTTCCCGCCGATCCGGTTCCCGCGAATGACGCTGCCCGGCGCCGCCTTGAGGTAGATGCCGAACAGCGCATCCTCGATCCGGTTGTCCTCGATCGTCACCCGCGGCGCCGTCACGACGACCGCGGCGTTCTCCCGGTCCAGACTCTCGCCCGTGCCCCGGATCGTGAAGCCGCGCACCGTCACGTCCGGCGCGCTGATGTCGATGACGTCGCCCTCGCCCGGACCCTCGATGACGACGGCGCCGGCGGCGACGAGCCGCAGCGGCCGGTCGATCACCAGCGGGCCGCGGTACGTGCCCGGCGCGACCGTGATCGTCTCGCCCGCCGCGGCCGCGCGCACCCGGGCCTGGAGGTCGTCGACCGTCGACCGCGACGCGGCGCCGCCGGTCGGCAGTCCGGTGACGATCGCCAGCGCCGCGACCAGCATGAGACCGGGATGTCGGGCCCGTCGTCCGATCACGCGCCGGTCTCCGCCGCGCCGGCGCGGCGTTCCGCATCCGCGAGCGGCTTGTACGCCCGCCGATGCAGCCAGAGGCCGACGATGGTGAGGATCGAGGCGGCGAAGGCGAGTTGCAGGCCGGGTCCCATCGAGGCCCGGGTCTGGAACTGGCCGATCAGTCCCGTGCCGAGCAGCGGCGGCGTGAACGGCTTGATCGCGTTCGACAGGGCCGCGCCGGGATCCAGGTTCTGCCCGAAGTGATTCAACCAGAAGGCGAGATCGGCGAGGAAGAACGGGGGAAACAGGACCGCCGGCACCGCGAGGACCGCGGCCCACTTCGTGTGGATGTACGTCGCGCCCTCCACGAGCAGCACGAGGGCGATGAGGCCGACGATCGACAGCGAACGCTCCAGTTGGGCCGCGTCCCCGAGCGGACGCATCCCGATGTAGTGGTTCAGGCTGTCGATCTCGCGCACGTCGCCGGTGAGTCGATTCACGTAGGCCTCGACGCGCAGTCCCTGCGGGTACTGCGGCGCGAGCAGCTCCATGCGCCAGTACGGCACGAAGATGGACACGAGCAGGGCGATCCGCGCGATGGACAGGACGATCGTCGGCGCGGCGTAGCGCAGGCCGCGCCGACGCATTTCCTCTTCCGGGACGCGGGGACCGATGATGGCGCGAAGCAGCGAACTCATCTCGACTCTCGCAGGGCACGTGGTGCATCGAACCGTGAACGCGGGATCACGACTTCGGCTCGACGAGGAAGTAGCCCATCATCTCGAGATGGAGGGCGGAGCAGAATTCCGAGCAGTAGAACGGGTACGTCCCGGCCTTGACCGCATCGAACTCGAACCGGATGTACTCGCCGGGCTCGATGCTCAGGTTGATGTTGAATCCGGGCAGCGCGAATCCGTGCGTCGCGTCCTTGGCGCGTTCGATGTTCGTGATGTGCCACACGACGTGATCGCCCTCCTTGACCTTCACGTGTTCGGGCGTGAAGTGACTCCGGACCGCGGTCGTGAAGACGTTGACCGTGTTGCCGTTGCGCTCGATGCGTTCGCGTCCGGCGACGGGCGCCATGGGGTCGACGCGCTGTTCGTGCGGATCCCAGCCGATCTCGGGATAGACCTCCCACGGATGGAGCTTGTCGGCCTTGATGATCTGCGCGTAGTGGGGTTCCCCGATGCCGATCGGGCAGTCGTAGAGCAGTTGCATCTGCTCGCCGGGCTCTTCGATGTCGATGAGCTGGAAGTTCTGCGGGAGGAGCGGGCCGGTCGGGAAGAAGCGATCGATGGACCACTTGTTCATGGCGACGAGGTAGCCGCCGTCGGGACTCACCGTGTCGCCCTCCGCCGTCGCGATGTGACCGACGTTGTAGTGCACGTTGATCTTGCCGACCATCGTCCAGTCCGCCTCCGGGTTCTTCGCGCCGGACGTCCCGCCCATGGCCCAGCGGGCGACCGCCGGCTCGAGGAAGAGCGACGTGTAGGCGTAGCCCTGGTCGTCGAACTGGGTGTGCAGCGGTCCGAGGCCGACCTCGATGCGGGCCTCGGCGCACGAATCGAAGTCGAGCACGGGCACGCCGAACTGGTCCGTCTCGAACTTCCCGGCCGCGATCGTCGACTGGATCTTGGCGAAGCTGTAGACCGTCACGTGCGGATCGAGCTTGCCCGACACGACGATGAACTCGCCGTCCGGCGACACGTCGACGCCGTGCGGACTCTTCGGCTCCGGCACGAAGTAGAGCAGGCCCTCGGCGATCGCCGTCTGCAACGG
>JAGQOI010000223.1 GCA_020427625.1 Phycisphaerales bacterium
GAGGTGGGTGAGACCGCCGCGCACGTAGGGCGTCGTGCCGCCGGACGCGATGCCGATGACGGTGTCTCGTTCGTCGAGGCGAAGGGCGTCGAGTTCATCGACGGCGCCGCGGGGGTCGTCCTCGCGTCCTTCGCTGGAGCGACGGAGCGACGGGTCGCCGCCGGCAATGAGGCCGATCACGCGATCGGGCGCGACCTGGAACGTCGGCGGCGCCTCGGACGCATCGAGCACGCCGAGCCGACCGGACGTGCCGGCGCCGAAGTAGACGAGTCGGCCGCCGGCGGCGAAGCGCGGCGCGGCGTCCTCGAGCAGGGCGACGAGGGCGGGACGGGCGTTGTCGAGGGCGTCGAGCACTGCGCGGTCCTCGCGCTGGATCGTCTCGACGCATTCGGCGACGGAGAGATCGTGAAGGCGCATGGTGCGCGGGTTGCGATGTTCGGTGCGGAGATGGGCGCGATCGTGCGGGACGCTCATCGGTGCACCCATGCGCCGGAGATCGGTGCGGGCTCGCGCACGCCGGTGGTCGCGGCACCCGTGATCGGCACGCCGTCGGCGCTGAGCGCGCCGAGGACGGCCATCGCGGCGGCCTCGCGGGCCTGCGCGGGCACGCCGAGCGCGTCGGTGATGATGACCGGCGCCGTTGCGCGGCGGGCGATGAGGTCGACGAGGGTCGCATTCCTCGCGCCGCCGCCGGCGAGGACCATGCGATCTGTGTCGCCGACGGATTCGACGACGACCTCGGCGATCGCGCCGGCGGCGGTGTGCAGCGCGTCCTCGGGCGCGTCGACGGAGGAGACCGCTTCGATGAACGTGCGCGCGGGATCGCCGGTGCCGAGCGACCGGCCGCACGCGGCCTGGCGCCGGAGCAGGCCGACGAGTCGCTCGTAGACGTCGATGACGATGGCGCCGGCCGACGCGACGGCGCCGTCGGCGTCGTAGGGCGTACCGAGGCGTCGTCGGGCGAGACCGTCGAGGAGTTGGTTGCAGAGGCAGACGTCGTGTCCGCGCTCGACGGCGCGTCCCTGGAGTCGGGTGATGTTGCAGAAGCCGCCGAGGTTGACGATGGTCCGGCATTCCGTGTCGTGCCCGAAGAGCACGGCGTCGGCGATGGGGGTGATCGGCGCGCCCTGGCCGCCGGCGGCGAGGTCGGCGGCGCGGAGGTCGGAGACGACGGTGCAGTCGAGCGCGTCGGCGATGACGGCGGGCGTGAGCAGTTGCCAGCTCAGGGGCGGGACGTGGTGCACGGTCTGGCCGTGGGTGGCGACGAGGTCGATGGATCCGTCGTCGGGCAGGACCATGCGGATGACGTCGACGTGCAGGAGGGCGAGGTCGCGGGCGAGGGCGGCGATCTCGGCGGCGGTGTGGGGTGCACCGTCGGCGACGGCGCGGAGTCTCGGGCCGAGGTCGCCGAGTGGGACGGATGCGTGGGCGACGAGGCGGGCGACGAGCGAGGGGCCGCCGCCGCGCACGTCGACGAGCGCGGCATCGATGCCGTCGAGGCTGGTGCCGGACATGCATCCGACGATGCGTCGGTGTCGTCCGGGGGCGTCGACGGGCACGTTCATGGCGTCATGATACCGGCGGTCGAGTGGTGGTCGGCGCGGGGGTCGGGGTCCGGGTCAGCGTTGTGATTGTCCGGAGGCGACGTCGTGTCCGGCGTCGCGCAGGGTCTTCTCTCGGGCGGCGAGTTCGAGATCGGCGTCGACCATGATCTGGGCGAGGGTGTCGACGGTGGTATCGGCGGTCCAGCCGAGGGTGTCGCGGGCCTTCGTGGGATCGCCGAGCAGGGCATCGACCTCGGCCGGGCGGAAGTAGCGGGGATCGATCTCGACGAAGTCCTCGTAGTCGAGTCCGACGTGTTCGAAGGCGAGGCGGCAGAAGTCGCGGACGGAGATCATGTGTCCGGTCGCGACGACGTAGTCGTCGGGCGTGTCCTGCTGGAGCATGCGCCACATGGCGTCGACGAAGTCCCCGGCGAATCCCCAGTCGCGTTTGGCGTCGAGGTTGCCGAGGTAGAGTTTGCGCTGGAGGCCGAGCTTGATGCGTCCGACGGCGCGGGTGATCTTGCGGGTGACGAAGGTCTCGCCGCGCCGGGGGGACTCGTGGTTGAAGAGGATGCCGCACGAGGCGTGCATGCCGTACGCCTCGCGGTAGTTCACGGTCTGCCAGTGGGCGAACACCTTGGCGCAGCCGTAGGGCGAGCGTGGGTGGAACGGCGTGCGTTCGTTCTGGGGTGTCTCGTGGACCTTGCCGTACATCTCGGACGAGCTGGCCTGGTAGTACCGGATCTGGTAGCCGGACTGGTCCTGGTAGTCGCGGACGGCCTCGAGGAGTCGGAGGGATCCGAGGGCGACGACGTCGGTGGTGTAGATGGGCTGGTCGAAGGAGACCTTGACGTGGGACTGGGCGCCGAGGTTGTAGACCTCGGTGGGCTTGACGCGACGGATGATGGTGTCGAGCCCGTTGCCGTCGGCGAGGTCGCCGTAGTGGAGGAAGAGTCGGGCGCCGGACTCGTGCGGGTCCTGGTAGAGGTGGTCGATGCGATCGGTGTTGAACGTCGACGAGCGTCGGACGATGCCGTGCACGTCGTAGCCCTTGTCGAGCAGGAGTTCGGCGAGATAGCTGCCGTCCTGTCCGGTGATGCCGGTGATGAGAGCGCGTCGACCCGCGATGGCCATCGGTTCGGTTCCTTCCGTCACGTGCCGCGCGCCGCCCGATCGGACCGGCGTCGGGCGTCAGTGCATGCGATCGAGATTGTCCATGATCATGCGGAACACGGTGTCCCGGGCCGGGCCGCGTTCGCCGGATTCGCGGAGCGCGTCGATGAGGAGCATGTAGGCGACATTGCGGACGCCGGCGTGCTCCGGACCGGCTTCCTCGACGACGGCCGCGAAGAGGTCGACCTGGTCGCGCGGGTCGAGGTGTTCGTGGGCGTACTTCATCGCGACGAGCGCGGCGGCGCGGGGGTCGTCGAGTCGTCGTCCGAGGACTGACATGAACTCGATCTCCTCCATGATCGCCTGGCGCTCCTCGCGCTCATCACGATCGGCGTCCTCGCGCGTCTCGCGCGAGTCGCGATCGACGGCGCGATCCTCGACCCATTCGTTGCGTGCGTCGGTCCCGCGTCGGGGACGGGTCTCCCGGCGCTCGACGACGGAGTCGGGCCGCGCGTCGTCGCGCCGATCGGTCGCGCGACCCGGCGCGCGGTCCGGGCGAGGCTGATCATCGCGCAGCGGGCGGACCCGGCGCGGGTCGATGCGGGCGGGCGGTTCGATGCTTTCGGCGCGTTCGACGGCGACGGCGAATTCGGGTTCGGGCTCGACGGCGGATTCGATGGCGTGCGGTCGTCGTCGTTCGATCTGTTCGGCGACGGTTTCGGAGACCTTTCGGAGGGCGGGGGCGAGTCGCTGGGCGTGTTCGCGGCCACGCCCGATGGCCTCGGCGACTCGTCCGACGCGTTCGCGGTCGATGGCATCGAGTCCGCCCTCGCGCCATTCGGAGAAGAGGGCGCCGACGTCGGTGGTCATCTGCATGAGTCCGTCGAGGCTGTCGGCGGAGACGGAATCGCGGAGGGCGTCGAACTCGTCGGGTTCGAGGTGGAACTGTTCCTGGAGCGAGCGGGCGAGGTTGGCGCCGACGACCTGTCTGATGTCGCCGGACTGGCCTTGCGACGCGGCGTACTGTCGCCAGACCATCCAGATGGGTCCGACGGTCGGCGCGAGTCCCATGACGCCTTCGGGCGCTTCGTCGCCGAGGTACACGTGGTAGCGACCGGCGTGCAGGTCGAAGGCTTCTTCGGGGAGGTGTTCGTCGGCGAGGTCGACGAGGGATTTCACGAGGGGGTGGTTCGCGACGCTGAACATGCGGCTGAGGCGGGCGAGGTCCTGGGCGCTGACGCGGATCGTCACCGGCATCGCGTCGGCGGGCGCGGCCGCGGGTGCGGGCGGCTCGGCGAGGGCGAGCGGGCCGGCGATGAGGGCGGCGGTGAGGATGCACATGGGATTGCTCCTTCGTCACGGGGCGCGGCGAGCGCGGAGCGCCGTTGCGGGCATTCTAGGCCATCCCCCCTACTTCGCCGCGCCGTTGACCGATCCCGGGACGGGCGTGAGGAGTTCGATGCCGACGCGGTCGACGCGGGTTTCGGAGGCGGCGATGGCGGTGAAGCGTGCGCGGGGGGTGTCGACGGTCTCGCCGACGGCGGGGATTCGGCCCAGCATGGTGACGACGTAGCCGCCGATGGTGTCGTAGTCCTCGTCCTCGGGCAGGCCGAGTCCGAGCGCTTCGTTGAGTTCGTCGATGTAGTACCGTCCGTCGACTTCGGCGAGGGATGTTCCGAGGCGGTGGAGCTGGGGTTCCTCTTCGCTGTCGGGTTCGTGTTCGTCGTGGATCTCGCCGACGATCTCTTCGAGGATGTCCTCGATGGTGACGAGTCCGGACGTTCCGCCGTACTCGTCGACGACGATGGCCATGTGGACTTCGCTGCGCTGGAAGTCGGCGAGGAGTTCGCGGACGAGTTTCGTCTCGGGGACGAGCAGCGGCTTGCGGAGGATGGACTGGAGGTCGAAGTCGGAGGCGTCCTCGCCGAGGTAGGGGAAGAGGTCCTTGACGTAGAGCACGCCGCGGATGTCGTCGAGGCTTTCGCCGTAGACGGGGATGCGGGAGTGTCCGACGCCGAGGATGAACTGGCGGATGGTCGGGAGGTCGTTGCTGAGTTCGATGCCGTCGATGTCGGTGCGCGGCGTCATGATTTCGCCGACGTGGGTGCTCGCGAAGGAGACGACGTTTTCGATCATGGTCGCGGCGACTTCGTGGAGCGATCCTTCGCGATGCGTTTCGGCGACGCGTCGGAGGAGTTCTTCGGCTTCGGCGTTGGCGTTGGGGTTGGTGCCGCTCATGCGGCGGACGGCTTCGTCGAGGAATCCGGCGAGCCAGGTGAAGGGCAGGCAGAGGGCGACGCAGACGTGCAGGATGCGGAGCGAGCGGACGATGAGTCCGATCGCGGCGTGTCGGGCGACGGCGACGGCGACGACGGAGGTCATCACCCACAGCAGGAGGACGGTGACGCCGGCGCTGAGCAGGAGGGCGGGCCAGGTGAGGGTGTTCGCCGCGCCGACGGCGACGACCTCCAGCATGACGGCGATGAAGAACGCGATGCGGGCGATGGTGCGCAGGAGCGCCGTCGCGAGCAGGGCGTCGTTCAGTCGGGCGAGCACCCAGGCGCCCTCGCCGGCGCGCCCGCGTTCCTCGAGCGCCCGTTCGATGGACGAGGCGCGGGCGCCCAGCAGCGCCATGTTCAGCGCCGAGAGGTAGGTGGCGATCATCAGGATCGCGAAGGCGATCCAGGTCAGGGGGTTGGTCACCCGTTCGGTTCCGCGTCACGGTGCGATCGAGTCCGGGCGGCGTCGTGACCCGCCGGCCGGACGTGAAAGGTCGAACCCACCCCGATCGACTCGAGGATGCGGTCTTCCTCCGCGTGCATCGCCTCGTAGGCGACATCGTCATGGTCATCGTGACCGGCGCAATGCAGCAGGCCGTGCACGAGGTAGAGCAGGAGTTCGCGCTCGACGGCGTGCCCGAGCGTCGCGGCCCGTCGCGCGGCTTCGTCGGCGCAGACGGCGATGTCGACGTCGATCGGGCCGCCCGGTTCGGAGGCGTCGAAGGTGAGGACGTCGGTGGTGTCGTCGATGCCGCAATGTCGGATGTGCAGGTCGGTCATGCGGGCGTCGTCGACGATGAGCACGCCGAGCCGCGCGACGGACAGTCCGGAGGCGGGGATCGCCTTCTCGACGAGGATTCGGAGTCGGGCGACATCGATCGCGGGTCCGGGCGGGCCGGAGCGGTCGGGATCGACGCGGATGTCGAGGACGGTGGGTCTGCCGGCCGCCGGTTCAGGCGGCTCGCCGTCGGCGGCGAGCGGCGGTCCGTCGGGGTCATCGCAGGCACCGGTCCGGCCGGGAGCGAGTGAAGAGCTGGTTGCGTTGATCATGGCGATTCCGGTCGGCCGTCCCCTCGGACCGACCGCTCCCTCGCGACAACGACGCCGCGTCGGGCGAACTGGGGATGCTAGCCTAGCATCGGACGCGTCGCGGGGACAAGTGGAAAGCGCCCGCCAAAACGGGCCAATCATCCTGCGGGGGCCGTGCCGGGTCATGGACCGACCACCCTCCGTACCGATGATCGGACCCGGGTCGGGATCAGGCGAGGGCGTTCTCGGCGAAGTCGTGGGCGGCACGGATGGCGTCGTCGATGGCCTCGATGTTTCGTCCGCCGGCTTCGGCGTGCTCGGGCCGTCCGCCGCCGCCGCCGCCGCAGATGGTCGCGGCCTGGCGGACCCAGTCGCCGGCCTTGAGGCCTTTCCGGACGAGTTCGTCGGGTACGGCGGCGATGATGGCGACCTTGGATTCCTCGGGATCGCCGGACAGGAGCATGGCGGCGACGTCGGGTCGCTTGGCGCGGATGACGTCCATGGCGGCGCGCAGGGTTTCCTTGTCGGCACCGAGGATCCGGTCGACGATGACGCGTCCGTTGATGCCCTCGGCGAGGACGCGGGCCTGGTCGACGACGGTGTTGCGGGCTTCGGCGGCCGCGGCCTTGCGGATGCGCTTCGTGCGTTCGCGGAGTTTGTCGAGCAGTTGTCCGACACGGTGTTTCGCGACGGCGCCGATGGTGAGTTCATCGACGAGGTGGGTGATTTCGGCGAATTCGACGACGAGGGCCTCGTCGTCGAGTTGGGCGGCGTGGAAGGCGCGGGATTCGAGTTCCTTGCCGGCGGCGTCGGCGGCCAGGGCGGCGGCGCCGGTGATGGCGAAGATGCGTCGGACGCCGGCGGCGAGGGCGGTTTCCTGGACGATGATGAACTTCTTCGCCTCGCCGGAGGACGCGAGGTGCGTGCCGCCGCAGAACTCGATGGCGTGTTCGGCCCATCGTTCGCTGGTCGGATCGGCGAGGAGGTCTTCGACGGGCGCGCCGATGCTCACGACGCGGACGGGATCGGGGTAGCGTTCGCCGAAGACGGCGCGGACGCCGCTCACGGCCTTGGCGTGTTCGAGCGGCACGGCGCGGGCGTGCACGCCGAGGTCCTGGTGGATGGCGAGGTTGACGAGTCGTTCGACGCCGTTGATCTCGGAGTCGTCGAGTGCGCGGGGGGAGGCGAAGTCGAATCGGAGTCGATCGGCGTCGACGTGCGAGCCCTTCTGGTCGACTTCGGCGCCGACGACCTGTCGGAGGGCGTGATTGAGCAGGTGGGTCGCGGTGTGGTTGGCGCGGATGGCCTGTCGGCGGTCGTGATCGATGGTGAGGGTGACGGAGTCGTCGACGGAGAGTCCGCCGCTGCGGAGTCGTCCGATGTGGAGCACGTAGCCGCCGGACGCCAGGGTGTCATCGACGTGAAATTCGCTGCGATCGGCGTCGAGGTCCCGGATGATGCCGACGTCGCCGACCTGGCCACCCTGTTCGGCGTAGAAGTTCGTGCGATCGGTGATGATCGCGACGCGTTCGAGTCGTCCGGCGCTGACGAGTCGTTCGACGAAGTCGGTGCCGTTCCAGATGGCGCGAATGGAGGCGCTGGTCGGGCGTCCGTGGTACTTGTCCTCGTCGCCGGTGGGCATGGCCTTCATGAACTTGAGGCGGGCGATGGCGTCGGGGGGGAGGTCGAGGGAGACGGCACCGGGACCGGTCGGGGTCTTGCGGCTCGCGTCGCGGGCCTGCTCCATGCGCTGTTCGTAGTCGGCGAGGTCGACGGACATTCCGCGTTCGGCGGCCATGACCTGGGTGAGGTCGATCGGGAAGCCGAAGGTGTCGTGGAGTTTGAAGGCGTCGTCGCCGCTGATGGCGGTGGATCCGTCCTTGACGGCGCGATCGGCGGCGAGGATGAAGAGTTCGATGCCGCGGTCGAGCGTGCGGAGGAAGCCGTGTTCCTCGTCGCGGATGATGCCGGCGACGCGGGTCGCGTGCGTGCGGAGTTCGGGGAAGGCGTCGCCGAGGGAGTCGACGACGGCGGGCACGAGATCGGCGAGGACGGGTTCGCGCATGCCGAGGGCCTGATTGGCCATGCGGACGGCGCGTCGGAGGATGCGCCGGAGGACGTAGCCGCGCCCGTCGTTGCCGGGCGTGGCGCCGTCGGTGATGGCGACGGTGAGGCAGCGGAGGTGATCGGCGATGACTCGGTAGGCGATGTCGACGGCGTCGTCGAGTCCGCCGGCGTAGGGTCGTGCGCCGGTGCGGGTGCGGATGGCGTCGAAGATGGGGGTCCAGAGGTCGGTGTCGTAGTTGGAGCGTTTGCCCTGGAGGACACGGGTGACGCGTTCGAGTCCCATGCCGGTGTCGACGTGTTTGGCGGGCAGCGGCGTGAGGGCGGATTCGCTGCGATTGAACTGGATGAAGACGAGGTTCCAGATCTCGATGACGTCGGGATGATCGCGGTTGACGAAGTCGGCGCCGGACCGTGCCTCGCGTTCTTCGTCGGGTCGGCTGTCGAAGTGGATTTCGCTGCAGGGACCGCAGGGTCCGGTGTCGCCCATCTCCCAGAAGTTGTCCTTCTTGCCCCAGCGGCTGATGCGTTCGCGGGGGACGAATCGGGACCAGATCTCTTCGGCTTCGTCGTCGGCATCGAGTCCGTCGTCGGGATCGCCGGCGAAGACGGTGACGTAGAGTCGGGACGGGTCGAGGCGCCAGACGTCGGTGAGGAGGGTCCAGGCCCATTCGATGGCTTCGGCCTTGAAGTAGTCGCCGAAGGACCAGTTGCCGAGCATTTCGAAGAAGGTGTGGTGGTAGGTGTCCTTGCCGACGTCTTCGAGGTCGTTGTGCTTGCCGCCGGCGCGGATGCACTTCTGGGTATCGACGGCCCGGGGGTACGGGGGCTTTTCCGTGCCCAGGAAGTAGGGCTTGAACTGGTTCATCCCGGCGTTGGTGAAAAGCAGCGTCGGGTCGTCGTGGGGCACGACCGGGGACGAGGGCACGACGGTGTGGGCGCACTTGTCGTGGAAGAAGTCGATGTACTGCTGACGTATTTCGCTTGCGGTGGGCATGGTTTAGGTCCGTTTAGAGCGACGGAGTATAACAGGCGGGCGGGCGGTTGACCCGGGGACCGGTCGGGACGGATCGGGTCGGGACGGATCGGGTCGGGCCGGCCGATCGGGGCGGTTAAACATGGTTACCCCGCCTATACTTGCGCTGATGGCGGGCCTGACACCACAAGATAAGCATCCACGTATCGTCGTCCTGGGCGCCGGATTCGGGGGGCTGGCGTTCTGTCAGCATTTCCGGGGGCGGGGGCGGGCGAAGATCGTGCTGATCGACAAGCAGAACCACCACCTGTTCCAGCCGTTGTTGTATCAGGTGGCGATGGCGGGGCTGGCCGCGCCGGATATCGCGGCACCGCTGCGGACCGTGTTCCGGAATTACCCGGACGTGTCGGTGCATATGGCCGAGGTCGAGGCGATCGACCTGAACAACAAGACCGTGACCGCCGCCGGCCGGGTGGTGAGCTACGACTACCTGGTGA
>JAGQOI010000224.1 GCA_020427625.1 Phycisphaerales bacterium
CCACGAACCCCTCCGGCTGGTTCGCGATGTGACGCTGGAGGCGGGCCCAGTCCGCCTCCTCCGCGGGCGAGCGGTGCGGATCGGAGATCTGGAGAATCATCTTCGTGTCCGTCAACGCATCGCCCGCCCGGTACGACAGACCGGTCCGCGCAACGTCGTTCTTGCGGACGTTCATGCCGTGACACTGCCCGCACACCTGCGCGCTCGCGGCCTGCGCGAGCGTGCGCGGGTTGACGATCGTCGGATCCCCCGCGGCCGACAGGTGCGTCCGGTATCGACGCAGCGGATCACGGTTCGCCTGCACGTGCGCCGCCGCCGGACCGTGACAGGCTTCGCACGTGATGCCGAGTTCCGCGACCCGCGATTCGGGAATGCCGTGCTCGTTGAGATTCTCGTCGCCCGACACGCAGTGACACTCGATGCAGTTGTTGTTCCACTGGTCGAAGCCGCGACCGCCGTGCGGTGGCCGCAGGAACACGTCCTCGCGGGGCACCCAGCGCGCTTCCTCGATGAGCCACACGAACGGCAGATTGAGCAGGCGTCGCCCGTCGCGGCTCTCCAGCCAGCACGTCTGCTGCGCGTGTGATCCGGTCGTCATGACGACGCGTCGGTTCACGCGAGGCAGGTCCGGCACCGTGTTCGGATAGATGCCGCGGGAGACGAGGTCGTGCTCGGCGTCGGGATCGACGAGGTTGACCCAGAACTCGTCGCCGCGCCGCGTGAGGTGGTAGGTCCGGCCCCGGTTCTCCAGGCGTCGGTCGTCGAAGTCGCCCACGACCGCATCCGGCGTCGCGAGCTGCGTCATGGTTCGGTGGAAGGTCGCGTGCCAGGTCGCGTACTGGCCGGGATGACACGCGCGGCAGGTCGTCGAGCGAACGAACCCGGACGTCGCGTCGAACAGCTCCGGCGTCTTCGCGACGAGGTGCGCGCCCGACCGGACCCGCGACTGGGTCTGTCGCGCGTACACGAGCCCGCCGATCACCGCGACGAGCACGAGCAGCGCCACCGCCGCCGCCGCCCGCCCGCGCCCGACGCGCCGATCAAGCAGCAGCAGGAGCACCAAGGCGATCACCGCGCCCGACAGAACCAAGGACTGCAGCACCAACGACCAACCAGACATGGACCGTTCCTTGCGAGAAACGAGCCTGACTGGCCGCCGCGTGGGGACCGGCGGTCGGTATTGTGGGGCGGTCTCGACCGGACGAGATCGAAGTACCGGGTGAACTCTACGTCGCGCGGGGGACGTGTCAACCGGAAAACCCACCGTTCTCGCGCGGAGTCTCCCGGCATGCACGTCCGCCCTCACGACCTGGCGCCGTCCGACCGCTACAAGCTGCTCATCGGCGCCGTCGTGCCGCGCCCGATCGCCGTCGTGTCGACGTGCGACCGTGACGGTCGCCTCAACCTCGCGCCGTTCTCCTTCTTCACCGCCATCGGCGCCGACCCGATGACGCTCCTGTTCTGTCCGGCCAACCGTCCCGACGGGACGGCGAAGGACTCCCTCGCCAACGCGCGTCCCGCCGCCGCGGGCGGCACCGGTGCGTTCGTCGTCAACGTCGCCGTCGAGACCATCATCCGGCGCGTCGTCGCGACGGCGGAGCCCTTGCCGCCGGGCGAGAGCGAGTTCGACCTGAGCGGCCTGGCGCCGGCGCCGTCGCTCGTCGTCGAGCCGCCTCGCGTCGCCGAGTCGCCGGTCGCCTTCGAGTGCCGGACGCGCGAGATCGTCGAGCTCAATCCCGGGGCGCCGGGCGGCGCGAACGTCGTCATCGGCGATGTCGTCGCCGTCTTCGTGCGCGACGATCTCGTCAACGATCGCTTCCATGTCGATGCCGCGGGACTCGCGGCCGTCGGCCGCATGGGCGGGACGCAGTACTGCACGACGCGCGACCGGTTCGCCCTGCCGTTCGGCCGGCCTGCGCTCGGGGCGCCGGATCCGTTCGGATCGTGACGTGTCCGCGACGCCCGCGAATCGGACACGATTCGTCGCGGGATCGAGTGGTACCATCGAGGTTCAGGAGACGTCTCCCATGCTCACCTTCGACGGGGTCACCAAGCAGTTCGGCGCCATTCGGGCGGTGAGCGATCTCACGCTTTCGATCGAGGCCGGCGAGGTGTTCGGACTCCTCGGTCCGAACGGTGCCGGGAAGTCGACGACGATCGGCATGGCCGTCGGCCTGCTGCCGCCGGACGCCGGAACGGTCCGCATCGCGGGCGTCGGGGATCCGAGCCGCTCGGCCGCGCGCCGCGTCATCGGCGTCGCGCCGCAGGCCCTCGCCATCTACGAGGAACTGACCGCGGACGAGAACCTCGCGTTCTTCGGGCGGCTGTACGGTCTGCACGGCGCGGATCTGGCGACCCGGACCGATGCGATCCTGGAGCGAATCGGTCTCAGCGACCGGCGGCGTTCGCGGGTGAAGACGTTCTCCGGCGGCATGAAGCGTCGATTGAACCTCGGCATCGCCCTCATCCACGATCCGCCGCTGCTCCTGCTCGACGAGCCGACGGTCGGCGTCGATCCGCAGTCGCGCAACGCGATCTTCGACCTCATCGAGTCGCTCAGCGACGACGGCCGCACGATCATCTACACGACCCACTACATGGAGGAGGCGCAGCGCCTCTGCGATCGCGTCGGCATCATCGATCACGGGCGCCTGCTCGCGCTGGCGACGGTCGACGAGTTGATCGAGACGTACGGCGGCGCGGCGGTCGTCATCACGCAGCGTGCGGGCGGCGAGGAGCGGCGCGAGACCGCCGAGCCCCTCGTCGAGATCCGGCGCGCGCTCGAACAGACCGACGTGCTCGGCCTGCGCGTCGAGCGTCCCGACCTCGAGTCCGTGTTCCTCAGCCTCACCGGGCGCAGTCTGCGCGACTGATCGCCCGTTCCCGACCCGATCGGAGCACCGCGCCCATGCGGACCATCCTCACGCTCGCCGCCAAGGACCTGCGCCTGCTCGTGCGCGATCGCGTCGGCCTGTTCTTTGCGCTCGTGTTCCCGCTCCTCTACGCGACGTTCTTCGGGTTCATCATGTCGGGCTTCGGCGGCGAGGGCGGCGTGTCCGGGCTGCGCGTGCGCGTCGTCGACGAGGACCGGACCCCCGCGTCCGCCGCGTACATCGAACGACTCGAAGGCGCCTCCGAACTCGCCGTCACCCGGACCGACCTCGCGACCGCCGAGGCCGCCGTGCGCGGCGGGAACGCCGTCGCCTTCATCCGACTCGAAGCCGGGTTCGGCGCCGCCGGCGAGACGATGTTCTGGGGCGACCCGCAGGTCATCTCCGTCGGCATCGATCCGTCCCGCAAGGCCCAGGGCGCCATGCTCCAGGGCATCCTCACGAAGCACGCGTTCGAAGGAATGCAGGCCGCGTTCAGCGATCGCGACCTCATGCGGCGCAGCGCGCAGGCCGCCATCGACCAGGTCGGCGACGACGTCCCCGTCGCCATGCGCCTGCCGCTCAAGACGTTCCTCGGAAGCCTCGACACGTTCTTCGCGGCGATGCCCGACGACATGACCGACGAGAGCGGCGACGCCGTCGGGCCGGCCGGATGGGAACCCGTCCGCATCACCGTCTCCGACGTCACCCGCGCCGCTCGCGCCGCACCGCACAGCGCGTTCGAGATCACGTTCCCCCAGGCCATCATCTGGGGCGTCATGGGGTGCGCGGCCGGGTTCGGGATCTCGCTCGTCACCGAGCGCGTGCGCGGCACGCTCGTCCGGCTGCGGACCTCGCCCGCGACCCTGGGCCAGATCCTCGGCGGGAAGGCGGCGGCGTGCTTCGTGACGATCATCGTCGTCGCGACCCTCCTCTTCGGACTGGCCGCCCTCCCGCCCTTCGCCGTGCGCCCGTCGCTCGGCGCGCTCGCCATGCTCGTGCTCGCCGTCGTCTCGGTCGCGGCGTGCTTCGTCGGCATCATGATGATGCTCGCGGTGATCGGAAAGACCGAAGCCGCGGCGGGCGGCATCGGGTGGGCGTGCCTGACCGTGATGGCGATGCTCGGCGGCGGCATGCTCCCGCTCGAGTTCATGCCCGCCTCGCTCCAGCGGTTCAACGGCATCAGTCCGGTCAAATGGTCCATCCTCGCCATGGAGGGCGCGCTCTGGCGCGATTTCACGCTCGGACGCATGTTCGAAGTCTGCGGCATCCTCGTCG
>JAGQOI010000023.1 GCA_020427625.1 Phycisphaerales bacterium
CGGGTCGGGCGGCCCACTCGGCGAGCAGTTCGCTCTCCCGCGCCCGCGTGATGCCCGGCGCGTTCACACCGGGCTCGAACGTCCGGCCGCCCGCGGCGAGTGTCGGGACGTACTCGTCGTCGAGCCAGGCCAGCGTGTCGGTGATCGTGCTCGCGAGCGGGCGCGTCGTGAGTCCGGCGGCGATCGCGCGGGCGAGGCTCTTGCGATGGAATCCCTCCATGCCCTCGCGGGGCGGGATCCACACCGGCATCTGCGACCACGCGTTGACGCCGCGCGCGGCAAGGAAGTCGCCGTCGACCCAGGTGAACGTCGCGTCGCTGCGGGTGGTCTTCGCGCAGGCGTCGAGGAGGCGTCCGATGGTGAGGTCGCGGGTCGTCGGACCGTTCGCGTTGAAGACGCCCATCGTGCGCGTCTCGGCGAGGTGGACCATGAAGTTCGCGAGGTCGCGCACGTCGATCACCATGACGGGATCGTTCGGATCGCTCGGCGCCAGCACGACGCCGCCCTGCCGGACGCGCCACGGCCAGTAGGTGAAGCGGTTCGAGAAGTCGCGCGGACCGACGATGAGACCGGGCCGCACGATGGTCGCCCGGCCGGGGAAGTGCTTCGCGGCCGCCGCCTCGCTCCGCGCCTTCACGGCGCCGAAGTGCCTCATGTCGTAGGGCAGGCGATCGATCCCGTCGGCGACGTCGTCGGGCATCGTGTCGAGCGGTCCGTCCTCGTCCTGATCGATGATGGAGTTGTCGGTGTAGACGGAGAGACTCGACGTGTACACGTAGTGCGTCGCCGCGCGGCGGAGCACGCGGGCGCTGTGATCCGTCCACGTGTGCACGTTCGCGGTGTCGATGACGACGTCCCACGTCCGCCCGGCGCCGACGGCGTCGAGCAGCGGCTGGAGGCCGGCACCTTCGCCGGGAATGCGATCACCCTTGATGAGTTCGAGGTTGGGGAACAGTTCGTCCGTTCGACTCCCGCGATTGAACAGGGTCACCGTGTGCCCGCGCTCGATGAAGCGGTTCACGATGTGGGGACCGATGAATCCCGTGCCGCCGAGGAACAGGACCTTCAACGCCGTCGTCGCGTCCGGTGCGATCGGCGCGCGTCCGGGGCGCGGGCCGGTGCCGGGCGACGTCGGCGCGCCCGCGCCGAACGCGCTCAGACCGGCCGCGCCGGCGCACATGAGGGAGGCGTGCGTGAGAAAGCGGCGACGGGATGCCCTGGTCATCGTCGAGACTCCTTGCCGGTCCGGTTGCGTCGTCGTGCGGGCGCGGCACGGCGTGCCGACGTGCCTCGTACCGATCGCGGATCGTCGGGTTGCGAGATCGTCGCGTCCGGGGGAGGCCGGTCGTCGTCGAGGAACGGAGGGAACGCGCGCGGCAGGACTCGAACCTGCAACCTACGGGTTCGAAGCCCGTTGCTCTATCCAATTGAGCTACGCGCGCTCGCAGGTGCCGGAACGATAGCACGTTCCCGCGCGATGGCCAACTCCGCGGGGCGGGTCGCGTCGGTCGTCGGGACGTGAAGAGGGGTGGAGGGATCGGGTCAGCCGCGGACGTCGATCCGGCGTCCGCGATTCACCGCGACGGCGGCCTCGATCTTGTCCGCCGCCCGCGTGTAGAGCGGGAGGGTGAGTTCGTCCTTCGGCATCGGCGTCGCCGCGCCGGAGAAGTCGATCGGCTGCGCCACCTGTCCGGCGACGAGTTTCCGCAGGATGGGGTTGTCGATCCGGCGGAGGTCGGGCGTCGCGGTCGGGCGCTGGACGCGACCGACGGAACCCGTCCGGTCGACGGCGCTCGCCCGGTCGACGGCGCTCGTCGCGTCGGCGGCGGACGTCGGCGCGACGGGGCGCGCCGGCTGGATGCCGTACGCCCGCGCGGCCTGAAACGGGATGGGACTGCCGGTGATCTGCATGGAGTCGTCCGGGTGTCGTCGGTCCGACGGAGGGGTCGACTTTGGAAGATACCGGATCCGCGTCGCGCGGCGACGTCCGAGTCGCGGTTATCACGGATTTCGGACGCGCACGAATTGCGGACGTGGGGGGAGCCGCGCCGCTCACACCCCGAGCAGCATCCGCTCCGGGTGTTCGATGCAGTCCTTGACGTGCACGAGGAAACCGACCGCCTCGGCGCCGTCGACGATGCGGTGGTCGTAGGACAGCGCGAGGTACATCATCGGGCGCAGCGCGAGTTCGCCGGGCCGGTCGGGATGCTCCATCGGGCGGTTCATGATCTTGTGCATGCCGAGGATGCCGGACTGCGGCGGGTTGAGGATCGGCGTCGAGTTGAGCGAACCGTAGACGCCGCCGTTGCTGATCGTGAACGTGCCGCCCGTCATCTCGTCGATCGTGAGCTGCCCGTCGCGGGCGCGGGCGGCGAAGGTCTTGATCGTCGACTCGACGTCGGCGAACGACATCGACTCGCAGTTCCGCAGCACCGGCACGACGAGTCCCTTCGGCGTGCCGACCGCGACCGAGATGTCGACGTAGTCGTGGAACTCGATCTCGCCGTCGACGATGTAGCCGTTCACCCGCGGGAACGTCATCAGCGCCGACGCGCACGCCTTCACGAAGAACGACATGAAGCCGAGACCGACGCCGTGACGCTCGCCGAACGACTCCTTGTACCGCTTGCGCAGGGCCATGACCTCGGTCATGTCCGCTTCGTTGAACGTCGTGAGCATCGCGGCCGTGTGCTGCGCCTCGACGAGACGCTCGGCGATCCGCTGACGCAGACGACTCATCTTCTCGCGACGAACGCCCCGCGTGCCGCCGGCCGGTGCCTGTCCCGCGGCCGGGGCGGGCGTGGCGGCGCCGGCGGTCGGTGCGGGTCCGCGTGACGCGGCGGCCATGACGTCGGACTTCGTGATGCGTCCGGAGGGTCCGCTGCCGTGGAGTCCGGCGAGGTTCACGCCGGTGTCGGCCGCGAG
>JAGQOI010000225.1 GCA_020427625.1 Phycisphaerales bacterium
CGGCTTCCCGACGTACTTCATGTGGTCGCCCGACAACGGACACATGGGCATCGGCGGCGTCCCGGCCGGCAACGGCGTCGGCGGGCAGGCCAAGATCTCCGTCGACGGCCTCTTCGTCTGCGGCACCACCTACAACGCCGTCGAGGACTATCACGAGATGAGCCGCTACGACGTCACCGCCGGCACCTGGACCGCGTGCGGCGGCATCGGCGGCGAGACCGACGCCGAGATCAGCTCCGGCTGGGCCATCTCCGGCGACGGTCAGACCGTCGGCGGACTCGGCTGGATCAATGCCGGCGGCGCCCATGGCATGCTCTGGAACCCCGTCGACGGCCCGATCGATCTCGGCTCGACCGTCCGGGGCCAGTCGAGCCGCGTCAATGCCCTCAACGGCGACGGCACCGTCGCCGCCGGCTGGCAGGACGGCGCCGGCCGACAGGGCGCGGTCTGGGTGAACGGCGTCCAGGAACTCATCTTCAAGCCCGAGGGCGGCGCGGCGCTCGAGGCCTTCGACGTCTCGGCCGACGGCCAGTGGGTCACCGGCTTCGGCATCGGCACGTTCTTCACGAACGGCCAGGCCTACCGCTACAACACCGTCACCGACACGAACGAGAACATCCCCAACCTCGTCGTCGGCGGCGCCCAGCGCATGGCCGGATCCGGCATCACCGATGACGGCGCGACGATCGTCGGCGGCACGTGGGGCATCGGACCCGCCACGTTCGGCAACGCGTTCATCTGGCGCGAGGGCATCGGCACCACCACCATGGGCGCCTACCTGGACGAACTCGGCATCGAATACCCCGAGAACTTCCACTTCGCCTTCGGCGCGGCCATCTCCTCCGACGGTCAGTGGATCGCCGGCTGGGGCGACATCGGCGGTCCCGCGCAGATCCGCACCTGGATCGTCCATCTCCCGGCCGCGGGCTGCGTCGCCGACCTCACCGACGACGGCATGGTCGGCGCCGACGACCTCGCCGCGCTGCTTGCCGCCTGGGGCACGAACGGCGCGGATCTCGACGGCGACGGCGACACCGGCGCCGCCGACCTCGCCATCCTGCTCGCCGCCTGGGGCGCCTGCCCGTAACTCCCTCGCAACACGATCCCCCCAACGGATCGACCGACGCACGTCGTCCGGTCGATCCCCACCGCGACGCGGGTCGCCTTCGGGCGGCCCGTGTTCGCGCGCCCGCCGCGCCACCCTCCGGTACCGTACGTCGAGACCTCCCGGAGACCCGCGATGACCACCTGCGTCCTCGGACTCGACATCGGCACGAGCGGCACCAAGGCGCTGCTCGTCGAGGCGCACGCCGGCGCCGTCCTCGCCGCGACCACCGAGTCCTACCCCTCGTCCATGCCGCGACCGCTGTGGTCGGAACAGCATCCCGACGACTGGTGGGCGGCGACGGTGCGCGCGATCCGCACCGTGCTCGACGACGCGCCGGGCGCGATCGACGTCGTCGCCGTCGGTCTCGCCGGCCAGATGCACGGTCTCGTCGCCCTCGACGGCGACGGCGCGGTGATTCGACCGGCGATCCTCTGGAACGATCAGCGCACCGGCGCGGCGTGCGACGAGATCCATGCCCGCGTCGGGCGCGAGCGCATGCTCCGGCTCACCGGCAATCCGGCGCTGCCCGGCTTCACCGCGCCGAAACTCGTCTGGATGCGCGAGCACGAACCCGACGCCTTCGCCGCCATCCGACACGTTCTGCTCCCCAAGGACTACGTGCGCTTCCGTCTCGGCGACGCGCTCGCCAGCGACGTGTCCGATGCGTCCGGCACGGCGATGCTCGACGTCGCCGCGCGAGACTGGAGCGACGCCGTGCTCGACGCGCTCGATCTCGATCGCGCCCGGCTGCCCCGCGTCGTGGAGTCGAGCGCCGTCTGCGCGCACGTCACGACCGGCGCGGCGGCGGCGACGGGTCTGCGGGCGGGCACGCCGATCGTCGGCGGCGCCGGCGACCAGGCGGCGCAGGCGGTGGGCGTGGGCGTCGTCGATCCCGGGACGATCGCGGCGACCATCGGGACGTCGGGCGTCGTGTTCGCGCCGTCGGCGTCGTACCGTCCGGATCCGACGGGCGGACTGCACGCATTCTGCCATGCCGCGCCGGAGCGCTGGCATCTCATGGGCGTGATGCTCTCGGCGGGCGGCAGTCTCCGGTGGCTCGCGGAGACGCTGGGGCGCTGCGACTACGACGTGATGCTCGATGCGGCGTCGACGGTGCGTCCGGGCGCGGAGGGCGCGATGTTCGCGCCGTACCTGGCGGGCGAGCGCATGCCGCACGTCGACCCGTACGTGCGCGGCGCGTTCGTCGGTCTGACGGCTCGTCACGGCGCGGCCCATCTCGTGCGGGCGGTGATCGAGGGCGTGTCGTTCGGCCTGGCCGCCGGACTCGACCGGCTCGGCGCGCTCGGCATCGAGGCGACGGCGGTCCGGGTCTCGGGCGGCGGCGCGGCTCACGCGTCGTGGCGTCGCGTGCTCGCCGACGTCTTCGACCGTCCGCTCGTGACGGTGAACAGCGTGCACGGCGCGGCGTTCGGCGCGGCGCTGCTCGCGAGCGTCGGCGCGGGCGTCCACACCGACGTCGCCACGGCGGCGGGCGCGCTCGTGCGCGTCGTGGAGACCATCGATCCCGGGCCGGATGCCGCCCGCTACCGCGACCTGCGCGCGCTGCACGACGAGCTCTATCCCCTGCTCGCGCCGCTGTCCCGGCGTCTGCACGAGGCGACGGACGCCGGGTGAGTCACCGCACGACGTCGACGATCTCCGTATGATGCCCGCGGCGAACCGCGATGGCCGATGTCACCCTCATCAGCGTGCGAAAGGTGTTCGACCGCGGCATCGTCGCGGTGGATGACGTGTCGCTCACCGTCGCCGACGGCGAGTTCGTCGTGCTCGTCGGCCCGTCCGGGTGCGGCAAGTCGACGACGCTCCGGATGATCGCCGGGCTGGAGACGCTGAGCGGGGGCGAGATCCGCATCGGCGGACGCGTCGTCAACACCGTCGCGCCGAAGGACCGCGACATCGCGATGGTGTTCCAGAACTACGCGCTCTACCCGCACATGTCGATCCGGAAGAACCTCGGCTTCGCGCTGAAGATGCGCCGGACGCCGAAGGCCGACATCGCGCGCCGGGTCGACGCCGTCGCCCGTCTGCTCGGCATTCACGAACTGCTCGATCGGCGTCCGGGACATCTGTCCGGCGGGCAGCAGCAGCGGGTGGCGCTGGGGCGGGCGATCATCCGCGAGCCGGCCGCGTTCCTGTTCGACGAGCCGCTGTCCAACCTCGACGCGACGCTGCGTCATTCGATGCGGGCGGAGATCAAGTCGTTGCAGCGCCGGGTCGGCACGACGACGATTCACGTGACGCACGACCAGGAGGAGGCGATGACGCTGGGCGATCGCGTCGTCGTGATGTGCGACGGACGCATCCAGCAGGCCGGGCCGCCACTGTCGGTCTACGAGCGCCCGGTGAACCGGTTCGTCGCGTCGTTCATCGGCGCGCCGGCGATGAACTTCATCGAGGGCGCGATCGCGACGGACGACGGCGCGCTCGTGTTCGTCGAGCGGCGCGACGGGGCGCGGTGGGCGATCCCGTCGCGATGGCGGTCGACGCTCGAACGACGGGCGACGCCCGGGATCGTGCTCGGCGTTCGTCCGCCCGCGCTCTCGACGACGGCCGCGGACGATGCGTCCGCGATCCTGCGCGGCGAGGTCGAACTCCGGGAGGTGCTCGGCGACGTCATCGACGTGCACGTCCGGTTGGCGGGCGGCACGGCGGTGATCGCGCGCGTGCCCGCCCGATCGGGCGTTCCCGTCGACGGCGCGATCGCGCTGCGCTGCGGGCCGGAGGCGGTCGC
>JAGQOI010000226.1 GCA_020427625.1 Phycisphaerales bacterium
AGGCCCGTCACGTCGACGCCGAGCGCCGTGAGACCGTGCTCCAGCTTGAGGCCCGCGCGGGACACGAAGCGGCGTTCCGTCGACGCCATCAGGCGACGCCCACGATCGCGATGCCCAGCCGGTTCGCGGTCGCGATCACGTCGGGCCGGTCGAGCATGATGACCCGCCCGACGCCGAGCGCCAGCGCCGACGCGCCCGTCGCGTGCAGACGCTCGATCGTCTGCACGCCCACCGTCGGCACGTCCGCCCGCATGTCGTGATCCGCCTTCGCGGTCTTGAGCAGCGTCCAGCCCTTCGCGCGGCAGAGCGTGCCGGCGCGCTCGATCATCCGGTCCGTGCCCTCGACCGCCTCGACCGCGATCGTGTCCCGCTCCCGCACCGCGATCGACTGGCCGACGTCGAGTTCGACGATCTGACGCAGCAGCGGCCAGCCGAAGGCGATGTCCGCCCGCTGCATCGCGCCCGGCGCAACCGTCGTCAGGACGCCCTCCGTCGCGAGATGATCGGGGATGTACATCGTCGAGTCGACCAAGCGCACGCCGCTCCGTTCGAGTTCGTCGGCGACGGCGGCGAGCAGGGCGGCATTGCGCCGATCGTGCCGGAGTCGTCGGTACCACAATTGTACCGCCCGCCAGTCGGGGATCTGTCGGAACAGTCGAAACGGGTCGTGCATCCGGGCCTTCTCGACGCGTCCGACCATGACGGCGCGATCGACCCGCCAGGCGCGGAGCAGGCGGATCCAGCGCCCGATCCGGAAGACGCCCGCGGCTCGGAAGTGCGTGCAGAGCGCCGGGAGTTCGTCGTCCCACGCCTGTCCGAGTCCGACGCAGCAGACGTCGAGTCCCGCGTCGCGCATCCCGCGGGCGACGAGGACGGGCAGGCGTCCGGCGCCGGCGATGAGTCCGACCGGTGATCGTCGTTCGTCGCTCATCGCGTCGGGGCGGGCGGCGGTGACGCGTCCGCGAGACTCGCGCCGACGGCGGCGAGCACGTGGGCCGGATCGGGATCGATCACGAACAGGTCGTGGACGCCGTCGCGGACGAAGCGGTGCTCGACGGCGTGTTCGATCATGGCGACGAGGGGATTGAAGTAGCCGTGGGCGTTGACGATGCCGATGGGCTTGTCGTGCTCGCCGAGTTGTCGTCCGACGAGGATCTCGAAGAATTCCTCGTACGTCCCGATGCCGCCGGGCAGGATGACGAACGCGTCGCCGCGCTCGGCGAGGAGACGCTTGCGTTCGCGCATGGTGTCGACGACGACGAGTTCATCGCAGCCGTCCCAGCCCTGTTCCATCTCCAGGAGGCGATGGGTGATGATGCCGACGACGCGCCCGCCGCCGGCCCTGGCCGCACGGGCGATCTCGCCCATGAGACCGATGCTGCCGCCGCCGTAGACGAGGTCGAAGCCACGGGCGGCGATCGCGCCGCCGATGATGCGGGCGGCGTCGTGGAACGCCGGATCGAGGCGCTGGGAGGAGGCGCAGTACACGGTGACGCTGGGCATGATGACGGGCATCATAGGGGTCGACGTCCGGCTCGTCCGCGCGTCGGTCGCGACCGGAGCGGCGTCACCCGCGTGGATGATGCTTGCGGACGACCTCGCGGAGGCGGGATCGGTCGACGTGCGTGTAGATCTGCGTCGTCGCGATGTCCGCGTGTCCGAGGAGTTCCTGGACGACCCGCAGGTCGGCGCCGCCGGCGAGCAGATGCGTCGCGAAACTGTGCCGCAGACGATGCGGGTGGACGTCGCGGATGCCGGCGAGCCGGGCGTTCCTGCGGACGATCTGCCAGACCGCGACGCGTTCGAGCGGCCGCCCGGTGTGGGAGAGCAGCAGGCGCTGGTCGTCGCGTCCGTCGTCGAATCGGGCGAGGTGCGGGCGCAGTTCCTCGAGGTAGCGTCGCGTCCACGCCTGGGCCGGACGCCCGATCGGGACGAGACGCTGCTTGCGGCCCTTGCCGGTCACCCGCAGGACGTTGAGCGTGTCGTTGTGGTCTCGGAGGGCGAGGACGCCGACCTCGGAGGCGCGCAATCCCGCGGCATACATGAGTTCGAGCATCGTCCGATCCCGCAGCCAGAGGCGTCCGGCGTCGGGATTCGGCGCTTCGAGGAGATCGCGCATCTGCTTCGGCGTGAGGACGCCGGGCAGTCGCTTCCAGCGGGTGGGGGTTTC
>JAGQOI010000227.1 GCA_020427625.1 Phycisphaerales bacterium
CTCACGTAGCCGCGGACGGCGAGCCCGGCGCCGCGAGCCGCGTTGACGACGGGCGCGAAGCGTTCGAGCGTCTCGGCGATGGTCGCGTTCGTGTTGCGCCGGCTGAACGACTCGCTCGCGGCGGTGAAGACGGCGATCTTGTCGAGTCGTCCGGCGGCGTGGACGGCGAGGGCCCGTTCCATGCCGGTCATGTTGGGGACGAGGGCGGAGTAGACGACGCCGTCGACGCGCTCGACGGCGTCGAACACCGCGGCCGCGTCACCGAGCTGCGGCACCCACTTCGGGCTCACGAAGCTGCTCACCTCGACCTCCGCGACGCCGCTGCGGGCGAGGGCGTTGACGAGCGCGACCTTCGCCGCGACCGGAACGACGACGGACTCGTTCTGGAGTCCGTCGCGCGGGCCGACGTCGGTGATGCGCACACGGGTCGGGATCATCGTCGCGTCATTGTACCGATGGGCGTCACGAGGACCGGTTCCGTCGCATCAGCACGATGACGAAGACCGTGACGACGACGAGGGTGAAGGCGCCGGCGATGACGAGGAACATGATCTCGGTCGCCGGGCCGGAGATCGTGCCGCTCTCGGGCGGGAAGTTCGGCGGCGGACCCGGCGGAACCATCGACGCGAGCAGGGACCGCATCATGTCGACGCGCCCGGCGCGCCCGGCGTCCAGAAGGTTAGCGGCCCGAGGTCGGCCTCGACCTGTTCGCCCTCGGCGTTCACGAGCACCGGGCGTCCGGCCGCGGCGACGACGGTGCGGATCATCGCGAACGCGATCGGCGCGGCTCCGAGCATCGGGCTCAGCGTGCTCGACGTCACGACCCCCACCGGCGTCCCGATCGCGCCGTCGTCCCCCGGCGCGAAGACCTGGCCGTCGGCGACGGGCAGCCGATCGGCCCGCATCCGCAGGCCGACGAGGATCTGCTTCGGGCGTCCGAGGTTGTGCATGCGGGCGACGACTTCCTGCCCGACGTAGCAGCCCTTGGCGAAGTGCACGCGGGCGTCGATCAGGCCGGTCTCGTGAGGAAGGTTCGTCGCGCCGAAGTCGATGTTGAACAGCGGCGTGCCGGCCTCGATGCGGGCGACGTTGAACGCGTACCACCCGACCGGACGAATCCGGCGGCGACCCTCGGCGAGCACCGCGTCCGTCTCGAGCAGCGCCGCCCACACCGCGCCGGCGCCGTCGCGCGGCATGATGATCGCGTAGCCGGGCTCGCCCGTGAGGTCGCGACGCAGCACGACGACATCCACCCCGGCCAGCGTGACCGCGCCGGCGCAGTGCGGATCGAGCGCGATCGGCTCCGATTCGCCGAGCGCGGCGGCGAGCACCTCGTGCGCCCGCGGACCGTGCACCTGCACCTGGTGAAACGCGTCCGACCGATCCGCGATCCGCACGTCCTCGGTGAAGAGGAAGGCGTCGAGCGCCGCCGCCGTCGAGGCCGCGACGGCGCGATCGAGGTCGACGAGGATCCGGTTCCCGGTCTCGACGAGCACGAGGTCGGCGTCGATCCGGCCCTTGCGATTGAGCAGGAAGGA
>JAGQOI010000228.1 GCA_020427625.1 Phycisphaerales bacterium
GATGCGGACGCGACCGGACCCGTCGTCCGATTCGCGCCGCCGGTCCGATCGTGAGGTGCGTCATCGATACGCGAGTCGCCATCGTCACCGGAGCCAGCCGCGGCATCGGCCGCGCCATCGCCGAGCGGCTCGCCGCCGACGGTCTGCACGTCGTGCTCGTGAGCCGCACCGCCGCGACGCTCGACGCGGTGCGCGACGCGATCATCGCCGCCGGCGGCAGCGCGGAATCGCGTCCGTGCGACATCGCCGACGGCGCGTCCTGGGGCGCGCTCGTCGACCAGGTCGCGTCCGATCTGGGGCGTCTCGACGTGCTCGTGAACAACGCGGGCATCACCCGCGACGGGCTGGTGCTGCGGATGAAGGACGAGGACTTCGACGATGTCATCGCGACGAACCTGCGGTCGGCGTTCATCGGTTGCCGCGGTGCCGCGCGACCGATGATGCGCGGCAAGTTCGGTCGTCTCATCAACATCGGTTCGGTGACCGGCATCATGGGCAATCCGGGCCAGGCGAACTACGCGGCGGCGAAGGCGGGCCTGATCGGCATGACGAAGACGCTCGCGAAGGAACTCGGGTCGAAGGGGATCACGGCGAACGTCGTGGCGCCGGGCTTCATCGAGACGGACATGACCGAGGGTCTGCCGGACGCGCTCAAGCAGGAGGTCTGCAAGACCCTGCCCGTGCGTCGATTCGGGCGACCCGAGGAGATCGCCCACGCGGTGTCGTTCCTCGCGTCCGAAGGGGCGGGATACGTGACCGGACAGGTCCTCGTCGTCGACGGCGGCCTGGCGCCGTGACCCCGGGACCGGGCGCGGTTCGACCGGATTGCACGTGGGTGGAATCCGGCTATAGTGCTCTCGCGATCGCGGCCCGCGTCGGGCCGTTCGTCCTCAGGAGATACCGCTGTGACCGAAGCTGAGATCGAAGCCAAGGTGATCGAGATCGTCAGCGAGCAGATGGGCGTTGACAAATCTGAGATCAGCCGCGACACGAGCTTCACGAACGACCTGAACGCCGACAGCCTCGACACCGTCGAGCTCGTCATGGAGTTCGAGGACGAATTCGAGACCAACATCCCCGACGAACAGGCCGAGAAGATCCAGACGGTCGGTCAGGCCGTCGAGTACATCCGCACGGCGATGGGCGCCGCGAGCTGAGCCCCGCGAGACGCCGGTGTCCGGGCTCAGGGTCCTTGATTCCCGCGGCTCCGCCTCGGGACGGATCACGATGCCGGGCTCGGTGACGCGTCCGTCGCCCGGGGTCCCGCGTCACCCGGACGTCACCGCACTCGAGCGCCGTCCGTGAGACGACGCTCCTTCACTTTGGCATGAGCACCTCATCGAACCGTCGTGTCGTCATCACCGGAATGGGCGCGGTCACGTCGCTCGGCGTTGGCGTCACGCCGACCTGGGCCGGCCTCATCGAAGGACGCTCGGGCATCAGCACGATCACGACCTTCGAACAGAGCGACCAGTGGTCCGTCCGCATCGCCGGTGAAATCCGCGACTTCGACCCGACCACCCGGATCGAACACCGCGAAGCCCGCAAGATGGACCGGTTCTGCCAGATGGGACTCGCCGCGGCCCACGAGGCCGCCGAGCACTCCGGCATCGACTTCGCCGCCGGCGATCCCTTCCGTCGGGGCGTCGCCATCGGCTCGGGCATCGGCGGCATCATCACGATCGAGGCCGGTCACGAGCGCCTGCTCGAGGGCGGGCCTCGCAAGATCAGCCCGTTCACCGTGCCCATGCTCATGGTCAACGCCTGCGCCGGACACGTGTCCATCACGTTCAACCTGCGCGGCGCCAACACCGCGACCGCGACCGCCTGCGCCACCGGCGGACACGCGATCGGCTCCGCCTTCCATCTGATCCAGCGCGGCGACGCGGACGTCATGTTCGCCGGCGGCTCCGAGGCCGCCATCAGTCCGCTGTGCATCGGCTCCTTCGCCGCCATGAAGGCCCTCTCCACGCGCAACGACGATCCCACCCGCGCCTCGCGCCCGTTCGATCGCGATCGCGACGGGTTCATCCTCGGCGAGGGCGCGGCGATCATCATCCTCGAATCCCTCGAACACGCGAGGGCCCGCGGCGCGACCATCTACGCCGAGATCTGCGGCTACGGCACGTCGGGCGACGCCTACCACATCGCCGCCCCCCACCCCGAGGGCACCGGCGCGCTCCGCGCGATGGAGGTCGCGATCGCCGACGCCGGCGTGAATCCCGACGCCATCGGGTACATCAACGCGCACGGCACGTCGACGCCGCTCGGCGACGCCGCCGAGGTCCACGCCGTGAAGGAACTCTTCGGCGATCACGCGAAGAAGCTCGCGATGAGTTCGACGAAGTCGATGACCGGACACGCCCTCGGTGCCGCGGGCGGGATCGAGTCCGTCGCCGTCATCATGGCCTGTCGCGAGGGCATCCTGCCGCCGACGACGAACCTCGACGCGCCGGACGACGGCTTCGACCTCGATTTCGTCGCGAACGTCGCGCAGGAACGCACGGTCCGCTACGCGCTGAACAATTCGTTCGGCTTCGGCGGACACAACGTGTCGCTCGTGTTCAAACGCTACGACGGCGATTGAGCCCGACGCCCGACGCGCCCGTGACCGACCCGTTCAATCCCACTGCAGTTCCGGACCGTCCTTGAGGTCGATCGATCGCGTGAACGCGAGGATCGCGTCGAGGCCCTCGATCCCGTCCTCCTCGGCGAAGAGGTTGTCCTGGACCCACTCGCCGCTCGCGTTCCGGTAGGAGAGACCGGACGGCACGAACGAATCGACGAAGACGATGTGCCCGTCGCCGTGCAGCAGATGCCCGCCCCAGACGCCGGCCCGACCGTAGGTGTACGACGACGGATCGTCCTCGCCGTTCGCCGGGCCGCGGTTGCCGATGATCGGCACGCGGCTGTCGGCCCACGCCCAGTAGTCGCGCCGATTGAAGCACAGCGGCACGTGGGCGAAGGAGACGTTCGACCCGGAGCGGAGATCGGCCGTGAAGCCCGGATCCCACCACGCGTCGGCGGACGGATCGTAGCGGGTGAAGTCGTAGTCGAGATCCTCGTCGACGACGGGACTGTACTCGTTGCCGGAGATGAGCTGCTTCGGCGGCGTGTAGCGCTGCATGACCATGAGCGAGAACAGGTTCGCGGTGGTGTTCAGCCGGTCGTCGCCGGACCTCGCCACGGCGCTCGGCATGATGAACCCCTCGGTCCGTCGATCGGTCGCGGCGACCGCCATCGACTGGTACAGCGCGCCGAGGTAGAGCTCGTCCTGGAACGACCGCACGGTGCCCGCGACCGGGTTGCCGGCGCCCGTCGTCGCCTTGTTCAGCGAGGTGAGCAGGATCACCGACAGCACCATGATGATCACCATGCTGACGAGGATCCCGACCAGCGACGTCCCGCGCCGCGACGATGCGTGCCTGACCATCATGTGAAACCGCCTCCGAAATGACGAGCGACCCGGCGGCCTGACCGTCATGAGTATAGACCGGTCGTTCGATCAGCGTCGGCGCTCGCCGGCCTTCGGAAGCGTGTCGAGGAACCCGTCCAGACGCCGCGCGGAGGCGCCCTCGAGCACGGTGCGCAATGCCGCGAGCGCCGGCGCCTCCCCTTCCACGGTCAGCCGATGGCGCCCGCACGCCGGCGTGTCGACGAGCAGTTCGTAGCGTCGGCTGCCGGTTCCGTCGCCAATCCCGTCGCCGACGACGTCGCGACAGCAGTCGTGCGCCGCGAGCGTCGCGTCGAGCGACGCCCGTTCGGCGTCGGTGAGCGTCCCGGTCCAGGTCGTCCGGCGTGCGATCGCATCGCCGCCGCCGCCGAACGCGATGGCGCCGTCGGCGCGGACGCGGTAGAAGGCCGCGACGTTCGGACCGTTCGTCGTGAGCATCTCCAGCGTGACGGGACTTCGGAGGACCGACGTCGACCCGCATCCGACGAGGAGGAGCATCGTCGCGACGAGCGGAACGAGCCGCGTCATCGCCGGTACCTGGCGTAGGGATCGTCGCCCATGTCGTACCGGCGGGGCATGATGTGCCGATCCTCGAGCGAGTCGGTGATCCACGCGTACGACGCGAGGTGACGGATGAACCGCGCCGACGCCGGATCGGCCGCGTCGACGCTCGAGCGGCGTCGGATCGACGACCAGCGCCGGCCCTCCGCCTGCATGGTGATGATCGTCACGAGTTCGTCCGGGCCCGGCTGGACGAGCGCGGGATTGCCGACCGAGTCGGAGGCGGACGGGTCGGCGAGCCCGACCTGCCCGGCGACCGCCCACACGTCGGCGATCTGCTCGCTCGACAGCGTGCGGGCCCACGGCGGCAGGTCGTCGGTGTCCAGCGGATCGCCGGAGGACGCCAGCAGCGCGCCGTCGGGGAACAGCACGAAACGCCCGCGCCGGGACTCGACCCGCCCGATCAACGGAACCTTCCGACCGGCGAGAATCGTGACGTCGATGACGAGATCCACCGGAACGCCCGCGATCGGGTCGGCCGCGCCGCCCGGCGCGGCGGCGGGCGGTGCGGCGCACCCGGTCACCGCGAGCAGTCCGGCCACGAGGATGAGCATGATCGGCGCGCGTCGTCTCATGCCGAAAGTGTACGAGGGCGTGCCGATTCCGCAATCGGGGCGCGTCGTCCCTTTGTCGGAACGGCCGGCATGGGATACGCTCTTCTCCGCCATGCAGACGAGCGTGAAATGGATCAACGACTACCTCGACCGTCCCGCCGACGCCGATGAACAGGCCGAACTGCTCACGCGGGCCGGCTTTCCGATCGAGAGCAGCGAGCCCGTCGAGGGTGATGACCGGTGCCAGGACGTCGAGACGACCTCCAATCGCGGCGACTGTCTCGCCCACGTCGGCCTCGCGCGGGAGATCGCGACCCTGTCGGGACGCACGCTGAAGCCGCCGCACGCGACGCCCCCCACCGGCGGCGGAGCCGCGTCGGACCACATCCGCGTCGTCAACGAGTGTCCCGACGAGTGCCCGCGCTACACCGCCCGCATCATTCGCGGGATCACGGTGGGTCCGTCCCCGGCGTGGCTTGCCTCGCGCCTGCGCGCCATCGGCCAGATCCCGCGCAACGCCCTCGTCGATGCGACGAACTTCGTGCTCTTCGAACTCGGCCAGCCGACGCACGTGTTCGACCTCGACACGCTGCGGGGCGGATGCATCCGGATTCGACGGGCGACGACGAACGAGCCCTTCCAGCCCATCGGCGAAGGTGCCGCGCCGGTGAAGCTGACGCCGGAGGATCTCGTCATCGCCGACGCCGAGCGGGCGGTCGCGATGGCGGGCGTGAAGGGCGGCGCGCTGACGGCGGTGACGAAGTCGACGACGAACGTGCTGCTCGAGGCCGCGACGTTCAGTCCGGTCGCGGTCCGCACGAGCAGCCGTCGTCACCAGATCGCGTCGGACTCGTCGTACCGGTTCGAGCGGGGCGTGCATCCGGCGCAGGTGGACGCGGCGGCGGCGCGGCTCGCGGCGCTGATTCTCGATCTGTGCGGCGGGACGCTGCTGGACGGCGTGGTGAGTGACGGCGCGCCGATGCCGGACGCGCGGATCGTCTCGTTGCGCCCGGACCGGTGCCGCGCGATCCTCGGCGTCGACGTTCCGACCGCCGACATCGTGACCTGGCTGGGCGCGCTGGGGTTCGACGTTGCGTCGACGAGCGAGGGTCTGCGGTGTCAAGTGCCGCCCGCGCGTCTGGACATCGAGCGGGAGATCGACCTCATCGAGGAGGTCGGTCGCATGTACGGTCTCGATCGGATTCCGCTGCACGATGCGTTGACGATCCGCGTCCAGGCGCCGCAGTCGACGGAGACGGCGCGCCAGGCGGTGCACGACGCGCTCGCGGGCATGGGGTTCGTCGAGACGGTGACGCACTCGCTCATCAGCGAGCCGCTGGCGACGGCGTTCCTCCGCGAAGGCGAGTCGGCGCTGCGCGTCGACGATGATCGCGCGAAGTCGGACCCGATCCTCCGCCCGTCGATCGTGCCGAGCCTGCTCCGGGTGCGCAAGCACAACGAGAACAACGGCGTCACCGACCTGAAGCTCTTCGAGGCCGGCGCGACGTTCTTCCGTCGCGACGATCGTCACGAAGAACGCATCTGTCTCGGACTGCTCGAGGATGTGACCGATCCCGCGCTCGGCGTGCGCAGTCTGCGCGGCGTCGCCGAGCGCCTCGTCCGTCTCCTTCGCGGGCCCGACGCCGCCGTCAGCATCGAACCCGACGACGGCCGGCCCTGGCTCGCGCCGGGCGCGCGGGTCCGACTGGACGGCGAGGATCTCGGCTGGATCGGCGTCATCTCGCGGGACGTGCGCGGGCTCGTCGATCTCGGGCATGACACCATCGCCGCCGAACTGACCATTCCCGCCCTCTACGCCCGGGACGCGGCGGACCCCGAGGCCCGTCCGCTGCCGGCGTTCCCGGCCATCGCCCGCGACATCTCCGCCATCGTCGACGAGTCGGTCGCCTGGCGCGACGTCGAGCGCACCGTCGCCGACCTCGCCCTCGACCATCACGAGGCGACGCAGTTCGTCACGACCTTCCGCGGCAAGCAGATCCCGGCCGGGCGCAAGTCGCTCACGCTGCGCATCGTCTTCCGCGCGCCCGATCGGACCCTCACCCACGACGAGGTCACGCCCCAGGCCGATGCCGTCATGCGCACGCTCACCGAACGACTGAACGCCGAGATCCGGAGTTGACGACCATGACGATCGCAACGTCGACCGTCGACGACTTCCTCGAGACGATCGACAGCGCGGCTCCGACGCCGGGCGGCGGCGCGGTCGCCGGAGTCGTCGGCGCGCTCGCCGCGGCGCTCGGCGGCATGGTCGTGCACTTCACCCTCGGGCGCAAGACCTACGCCGCCCACGCGACGATGCACCAACGCACCGGCGCCGCCCTGTCCGAAGCTCGACGACAGGCCCTGGCGCTCGCCGACGCGGACGCCGCGGCATACGGACGTCTGAACGTCCTGTGGAAACTCCCCGAGGACGATCCGCAGCGCCGGGCGTCGTGGGACGGCGCCGTCGACGCCGCGATCGACGTGCCGCTGCGACTGCTCGGTCTCGGCGCCGACGTGCTCGCCCACCTGGAGACGCTCGTCGGCACGTCGAACCGCATGCTGCGCAGCGATCTCGGCATGGCGGCGGTCCTGGCGGAGGCGACGATCCGATCCGCGGCGTGGAACGTGTCGATCAACCTCCCGCTGCTCACCGACCGGGCCCGGGCGTCGACGGTGCGGTCGGAGGTCGAGGAACGGATCGTCGCGGCACGGGCGGCGAGCCGGCGCATCGAGGATGCCTGCCGCGCCGGCGATTGATGCCGCCGCGGGACGGGGTCGCGAGCCGGGATCGGGACGGGACGGAACTGAAGTGAGGCGCTTCGGTCGGTCGATATCACGCCGATGCGTGATCCCCAGGACATGGTGGACATCGACGGCCTGCGGACGACGAATCCGGGCGGGTCGGGCGGCGGCCGGGCGACGCCGAAGTTCGTCCAGGTCTGGTACCGCTGCTGTCACCGGTACGGCCGGATGAGCCGCAATCGCGAGGGGACGCAGTACATCGGGCGCTGCCCGAAGTGCGGTGCGGTGGTCAGCGCGCGAATCGGCCCGGGCGGCACGAACCGGCGCCTGTTCGAGGCGCAGTAGCGCCGCGGGCGGTCGATCAGATGATGCGTTTCGGGGCGCGGCCGACGGCGACGGTGGTCGCGGAGGTCGGCGCGGCGGTGCCGCCGATCGCGCGAATCGGCGCGGGATCGCTGGTCTGCGACTCGGTGCCCTGCACGCCCTTGGTGAGCACGTCCGGCAGGCGGCCGCGCCCGTGATTGAGCAGGCTCGTCGGGCGCATGTTGGCGGCTTCGCGTTCGAGTTCGGGGTCGATGGCCAGGGCGTCGTGAGAGTCGATGCCGGACCTGACGCCGACGCTGAACTGGCGGGCGATGACGATGACGGCGATGAGGCAGATGACGGGCAGGATGGCGTACTCGAGGATGAACGACGGCGTCGACGGCGGCGGTTGACGCGTGAGGGCGACGGCGTTCTCGTCGACGGGCTGATTCCAGGCGTCGACCTGGGCGATCATCGAGGGGTAGTCGCCGAGGACGCACGGCACGAGTCCGTCGACGAGGCGCGAGCCGCCGGGCAGGACGGGGACCGCCAGGAGCATGGCGAGGACGAAGCTCGTGACGATGCGGTCGATGTCGAGGACGCGGACGATGGCGGCGACGATGGCGCCGAGGGCGATGAACAGGAGCAGGCCGACGGCGGCGAACCGTCCGATCGCGGTCCCGAGTCGGGATGTCATCGAGAGCCACCGATCGCCGTCGGCGAGCCGGACCGGTTCGACGGATGCCGTCGCGCGGGTGTACGTCCGGCGGGCGCGTTCGAACTCCACGACGTTGACGGCCCGGGCGGGCGCGTCGGCATGGGCCGGCTCATCGACGACCGGTGGTCCGTCGTACGCGCCGGCGGCTCGGTCGAACCGCACGTCGGTGAGGGCCGCGACGGACCAGACGGCGATCTGACCGACGAGCGCGAGGGCAAGCAGCCCGCAGCACAGGATGACGGCGAACTCGAAACGGCGCAGCGCAATGCTGGAGGGGTGCTCGGTGGTGCCGACCATCGGGGTCTCCCTGACGAACGGAGCCGCCGCCGGATGGAGCGGCGGACGGCGGACCACTCCGGTATCGGACGATCGTCGCCCGGCGGGGAGGCGAATCCGTGCGCCCGGCGCCGTCGGCGCGGGTCGTGCGGGCGGGTCCGAAAATCGCGGGGGCGGACGCCACTTGCCGCCTCGACTCCGGGCCGGGATGGTCTATCATCTGTTCGTGAGGTCTTTCACGAACTGGAGGATCGGTCGATGACGGCCCGAATGCGACCGGAAGCGGACATCTTCGATCCGGCGGTGCTGCGTGATGTCGTCGACGGCGCGCTGCGGATCAGCCCGGACCAGGCGTTGCGGCTGTATCACGAGATGCCGATCCAGACCCTCGGACGCTGGGCCGACGCCCGTTGCCGCGCCCTGCACGGCGACCACGTCCGGACCTACGTCATCGATCGCAACATCAACTACACGAACGTGTGCACCGCCCGGTGCACGTTCTGCGCCTTTCGCCGCGATCTCGGCGCGGCCGACGCCTACACCCTCGAATACGACGCCCTGCTCGAGAAGATCGCGGAGCTCGTGACGATCGGGGGCACGCAGATCCTCATGCAGGGCGGCATGAATCCCGAACTGCCGCTCGCGTGGTATCTCGAGTTGCTCCAGCGCATCAAGTCGACGTTTCCGACGGTGCACGTGCACGCGTTCAGTCCGCCGGAGTTCATCGAGTTCGTCGAGTTCTTCGATCCTCCGGGCGCGGACCTGCGGGCGAAACTCCGGTGGGTCATGTCCCGGCTCCGGGAGGCCGGGCTCGACTCGGTGCCGGGCGGCGGCGGCGAGATCTTCGCGCCGGCCGTCCGCCGGAAGATCGGGCTCGGCAAGTGCGATGCGGAGGCCTGGCTCACGACGATGCACGTCGCCCATGAACTCGGCATGAACACGTCGGCGACGATGATGTTCGGACACATCGAGGGGATCGCGGACCGCATTCACCATCTCGACCTCGTGCGCACGTGGCAGGATCGATCGATCGCCGATTTCGCCGAGGCGGGCGGCGGCCGGTACAAGGCGTTCATCGCCTGGCCGTTCCAGCGCGAGAACACGCCGCTCGGGCGCTGTCGCGAGTGGGGTCAGGGCGACGGCGACGATCTCGACGCGCCGTTCCCGGGCGACGTCGTCGCTCGTCTGGACGGTCGCGGCGAGAAGTCGGCGCATCCGGAGTTCGGCCGCCGTCTCCGGCTGGCGGGCGCGTCGGCGTACCTGCGGACGCAGGCGCTGAGTCGTCTGTACCTCGACAACATCTACTCGATCGGTGCGAGCTGGGTCACGATGGGCCCGCACATCGGTCAGCTCGGGCTGCACTACGGCGCGAGCGACATGGGCTCGGTCATGATGGAGGAGAACGTGGTGTCGTCGGCGGGCACGACGTACTGCCTGAACGAGCCGATGCTCTGCCGCCTCATCCGGGACGCGGGCTTCGTTCCCGCGCAGCGCGACAACGGCTATCACCTTCGGCGCCTGCACGACGGTCCGGACGCGCCGGATCGTCAGGTCGCGGACTGGTCGACACTGCGGACCGAGCGTCTGCACGCGGAGGCGTCGTCAGACGCCTCGGGTCCGATCCAGATCACCGTCAGCGGCACGGGCAGCGGCACGGGCAGCGGCACGGACAGCGGCACCGTCAGCGGCACCGTCAGCGGCACCGTCAGCGGCACGGGCTCGGGCTGAGCGCCCGCGCGCCGGCACGGGCGCGGGGGTGCGGGCCTCGGATCGATCCGTCAGACATTGATCGCCGTCAACTCGGGGCGCCAAAACAAGGATCGACCTGGCTGCGGCTGGCCAGGTCGGTCGGTCGGGCTCATCGGCCGTCGGCGCGTCACCGGGAGGAGGCGATCAGCCGATGCCGGCGAGATCGCGATACCGCGGCAGCCAGTGATTGATCGTCCGGATGCGGCTTCCGACGTACTCGGCATTCCCGATGCCGAAGCGGAGTTCGGCATAGGCCTCGCGGGCGAGTTGGCGCACGGACGCGGCATACTCCTCGAGGGTGATCGGGCGCACCGTGTAGAGGATGCTCCCTGCGTTGACCGGGTCGAGCGACGGCGCCACCGCAGGGTTGAGGATGATCCGCAACGGGCCTTCGATCTTTCGGAGGGCCTTGTCCAGGAGTTCGCGTTGAAGCGGGCTCAACGGGACGCCTTCCTCGATGATGTTCTCGCCCTCGGTCGCGTTCTCAAGGATGCGTCGGAGACCTTCTTCCAGCGTCTCCAGCGAATCCGCGCGAGCGATCGACGTCGCGATGAACGGCGCGGCGAGCATGCCGAGGATCACCGCCCGTCGTGAGCACGGTCTTCGAGTGTTGTCTTCCACAGTTCAACCACCTTTATGAAACTCTGACGAACCGCGTCGTCGTCGTCGTCGCCGAGATCGTTCATGACCTGGGCGACATGCCAGAGGGCCAGCGTGGGACGTATCAACTGGCCGCTCTCCAATTCGGCCGCGGCCTCTTCGATGGTCCGCAGCAGAACGAGGTTGCGATCATGGTGCAGGGCTTCGAGTCGGGCCTGGAGGACGACCACCTCCTGACGCGCTTCTTCGCGCAGCGTGGCCGCAAGGTGCGTCCGGGCACCCTGATACACCATCGCGAACACGGCCGAGGATCCGACGAGCGTCATCACGACGGCCGCGAGCACGCGCAGTCCCAGCCGATGATCACGAGACGCACGAGGTTCGCCGGCCGCGCGCGTCTCTTCCCACTCCGCTTCCAACGCACGGAAGTCGCCCGTCAGGACGTTCCTCGCGGCGTCATCCAGATTCGATTCGGGCATCATTGAAACCCCACATGATGCAAGGAACGTCGCCGCCCGGCTCTCTACGGTGCGGACTCTTCGTTTCCGTTGTACCGCGACGCGGTCTCACCTTCAAGCTCAAACTCCTGTCGCAGCACCTCATAGAGCTGGCGTCGGAGTTCGCGGGCGGACTCGGGCGTCACGTCGGGATAGCTCCCGCTGGCGTCGTATTCCCGCAGGGCGCGTCCCAGGGTGTTCGACAGGACCTGGTACGGACGGGGGGATCCGAGCAGGCTGGCGACCCAGAACTGCATCCCGTTGATGAGCAGATCGATCTGGTACTGCGGGCGACCGCCAATCCAGCGCCGGGCATCGGTCCGCACGTCCATCCGCATGCCACGCAGATAGTACGTTCCGATCACGACGTCGTGTTCGCGGTCGTGCGTGTCCTGCGCCTTGGCCATCGGTGCGGCATGCCCCTCGAGATGCGAATCCAACCCCCCGCACGGGTCATGAGAGTGTCCGGATGGAGAATACCGCCGGATGCTCCAAAATCAACGCCGAACCAATTCCGTGGTAAACGAGGTAAAAACATTTGCAAGCAAATCCATTCCGATGTACGTTCTCGGAGCCTCGTCGTCCGACCCGGAGGCCGCGCCGGCTGCACTTGGTTGGAATCCCACATCGCGAGCAACGCATCCGGACCCCGTTCCGCCAGAGTCCGGCCTGCACCGCTCGACACGCCCGTACCGTTTGAAGGCACGGTACGGGCCATTCAGCCGGTTCCCACCGGACGACGCCGGACGCGTCACCCGCGGAACCACCGAGCACCGACGGGTGCCGCCCGATTCGCTCCCACCGAATCGACGCGGCGCTCTCCCCCGACGTGCGAGGTGTTCCGACGCAGACGCACCGCGATCCCCGGACCACCGGGGTTTCTCACGGCGGTCCCACCGGGCGGCCCTTCGAACTTTCGCCGGTTCGAAAGCCACCGCCGGGCGAGCCCGCCGTCGCGGATGTTCGCGAATGTTCGATGCTCGCGGATGGACATGGTGCGCCCGAGTGGGGCCTGGATGGTCGACCGATCGAGGGTCGCCCTTGGGGGATCGCTCCTGAGGGGGGATCGCCCTTGGGGGATCGCTCCTGGGGGGATCGCTCGGGAAAGACCACTCCGGGATCGGCTCGTTGCGGCGCGGCGTGGCGTCCATTCGTGGGGGATGCGTCGACGCGCCTCCCGCAACGAGCCGAGCCGACTGAACTCTCGCGGCCGCCGCGCCGTGAGCCGACCGCTCGCTGCGTCGCGTCCCCGGGGGCTCGACGGTGATGCGCCGTCGGACGAACACACCGGACCGAACGCTCCCCCCCGGGAGCGCGACGTCCGGCATCGCGGCGCCACGGGATGGTTCGTCCGTGGACGAATGCCCGCGGACGAACGGCGGCGGGTCGGATGCGTCGAACACGTACGCCGGGCACACGCCCGGGGGACCAGACCGGGGGACCAACGGGGACCAGCCCCGGGGGCACACGCCCGGGAACCAACCCGGGCACGAATCGGGGATCGCCACGATCCTCGTTCAGCACCGAACGCCTCCACTCCTCCGGAGGCGTTCGTTGCATTGGCGGTTCGATCGGGGCTGCACCGATGCCGCCCGGCCCGCGGCGTCTCGCGGCGACGGCCGGGTCCGTCGTCCTCAGGCCGCCGGCGCGAGGTGCGAGATGAGATGCTCCGGCACGGCGAGCTCGGGGACGAAGTCGTCGGCGAGGACGTCCTGGTTCTCATGACGCGCGATGCGCACGGTCGA
>JAGQOI010000229.1 GCA_020427625.1 Phycisphaerales bacterium
AGCGTCGACGAGAACGGCGACGGCGTGCCGGACGAGTGCGAGGACTGCAACGGCAACGGTCGTCCGGACGGGTGCGACATCGACGACAACCCGATGCTCGACCTGAACGGCAACGGCATCATCGACACCTGCGACGCGGACTGCGACGACGACGGCATTCCCGACTGGGGCGAGATCCTCTTCGGCGCGCCGGACGTGAACGACAACGGCGTGCCGGACGAGTGCGAGGACTGCGACGGTGACGGCACGCTCAAGGGCGACTGCGACGGCAACGGCACGCCCGACGACTGTGATCTCATCGAGGCGGATCCGGACGGCGACGGGTTCTCGCCGGCGGACTGCAACGGCAACGGCGTGCTCGACGCCTGCGAGCCGGAGTACGTCGACTGCGACTGCAACGGGATGCACGACGACGACGAGATCGCGGGCGGCCTGGTGACGGACTGCAACGGCAACGGCGTGCTCGACTCGTGCGACCTGGCCGCGGGCGATGCGGTGGACTGCAACGACAACGGTCTGCCGGACACGTGCGACCTCGCGTCGGGCTTCAGCGCCGACGTGAACGGCAACGGCGTGCCGGACGAGTGCGAGGACTGCGACGGCGACGGGATTCCCGACGACATCGAGATCATGAACGGCGCGCCGGACCTGAACCAGAACGGCATCCCGGACTCGTGCGATCCCGACTGCAACGACAACGGCTTCCCGGACTTCTTCGAGATCATCCTCGGACTCGTCGCCGACGTGAACGGCAACGGCGTGCCCGATCTGTGCGAGGACTGCGACGGCGACGGCGTGCTCGATCCGGAAGAGATCTCGTCCGGCCAGTCGACGGACCTCAACGGCAACGGCGTGCCGGACGACTGCGAGCCCGACTGCAACGACAACGACGCGCCGGACGACTACGACATCGACGCCGGGACGTCGATGGACGTGAACGGCAACGGCGTGCCCGACGAATGCGACCCGGACTGCAACGAGAACGGCGTGCCCGACGACGTCGACATCGCCAACGGCGCGCCGGATGCGAACAACGACGGCATTCCCGACGTCTGCCAGCTCATCGCGGACCTGAACGACGACGGGACGGTCGGCCCGGCCGACCTCGCGATCATCCTCGCCGCCTGGGGCGCCTGCCCGCCGGAGGACTGTCCGGCCGATCTCGACGGCGACGCGGTGGTCGGCGCGGCCGATCTCGCGGCGCTGCTCGCGAACTGGAGTTGACGACCGCCACGCGGATTCGGACGAAAGACGGGCCTCGGATTGTGGGTTGTCCCCGCGAAGGATATCCTCATGCCCATGCCCATCGCGTCCCACGAACGTGCCCAGATGGAGCGCTCGCTGCGTGAGCGGTACGAGGATGTCAAGGCCCGCATCGCCGCCGCCGCCCGACGCATCGGTCGCGCTCCGGAAGACATCCTGCTCGTCGCCGTCACGAAGTACGCCTCCATCGATCTCGTGCGCGCGCTCGTCGAACTCGGTCACGTCGATCTCGGCGAGAGCCGCCTGCAGGCGCTCCAGCAGCGCGTGCCGCAGATGGACGAGTTCCTCGGCCGTCACCGGCAGATGAGCACCGCCCGCGACGTCCATCCGCCGGCGAAGGTGCGGTGGCACATGATCGGGCATCTCCAGCGCAACAAGGTGAAGAAGCTCCTGCCGCTCGTGCGCCTCGTGCACTCGGTCGACTCGCTGCGTCTCGCGGAGGAGATCCAGAATCACGCGGGTCGTCTGGAGGATCCCGTCGAGGTGCTCGTGCAGGTGAACGTGACGGGCGAGAAGCAGAAGTACGGCGTCGCGCCGGCCGCGGCACGTCACCTCGTCGAGCAGATCGAGACGATGATGAACATGCGGGTGCGCGGGCTCATGTGCATCGCCGAGGACGTCGTCGACCCGATCGCGATCCGTCACGCCTTCCAGCTCTGCGCCGAGCTCTTCGACGACATCCGGCACCACAATCACTGCGGCGAGCGGTTCAACATCCTCTCGATGGGGATGACGAACGACTTCGAGATCGCCATCGAGTGCGGCGCCAACGTCGTGCGCGTCGGCTCGGCCATCTTCGGAGAGCGCCGGACCGACGTGCCTGAGGACGACGAGGCGTAGCCCATCGGCATCGCCGACGCGCCGTAGGCATCCCCCCTACTGGTACACCTTGCCGGCGAGCATGATCCAGCCGCCGATGTGACGGCCGGCGGGGTCGTGGTGGGTCCAGTGCATCATGCCGCCCTGGTCGTTCCATTCGTACTCGCCGAACACGACGAGTCGATCGCCTTCGCGGAGCGGGACGCGGGGGGCGAGGTCGATGTTGTGGGCGACGAGCAGGGTGTGGTCGTTCGCGAGCCGGATGATGAAGCGCTGGTGGCGCGACCCGTCGTCGTCGTCGGGGAGCGTCTTCGTCACGACGCCGGCGACCTCGACCTGGACGCCGGAGCGCCGCTCGCGGGCCGCGGCATCGATGAGCGCGTCGCCGTTCGGCGACGGCGGCGCCGTGCCCGTGCCGCCGGACGATGACGGCGCGGTCCTCGACCGCAGCGCCTGCTGGCCGTACACCACGATGACGAGGGCGACGACGAGTCCGATGATGCGGACGATCTTCGAGTTCGTGCGGGTCATGTCCTCTCCCTGCGCCGGATCGCCGGCGCGTCGAACGACGCGCGAGGCGTCACCGCCCGTCGCGGATCCACGTCGCGGCCCGCTCGATGACCGGGTCCGGCGCCTCCGACGCGGCCGGGTCGAACCGGACCTCCAGGTCCGGCGCGATGCCTTCGCCCTCGAACACCGTGCCGTCCGGACGCATCGCCTGCCACGACGGCAGCATGAGCGACACGCCGTTGGACAACGCGACCGGCTTCGGATTGCCGGAACTGCCCCAGCTCCGAGCGCCGACGAGGCGACATCGGGGCGACTGCTTCATCATGAGCAGGAACGCCTCGCAACTGCTCATGTTCCGCGGCCCCATGAGCACCGCGACGCGACCGGCGCCGAAGCGCTCGCCCTCCGGCGCGGGGTCGAGCACGCGCTCGGACACCGGCGTGAAGCCGCCGGGTAGCGCGGCGTCGCGGGTGATGTGCTTCGCGTACACGCGGGGCTCGTCGACGAAGCGGGACGCGACGCGCTCGGCGAGCGGCTCCGAGCCGCCGGCGTTCGGCCGCACGTCGATGATGAGACCCGGCGCGTCGCGAGCCTCGGCGATCGCGTCGAGCGCGGCCTGGAGATCGGTCGCCGCGCCCCACGCCCAGGTCGTGATGAGCAGGTACGGGATGTCGCCGCCGACCGTTCCCCGCATCACGGTGCGATTCACCGGGTGCAGATCCGGGACGCTGCGGGCGAGCGACGCCTTGGCGATGTTGCCCGAGACCGCGCGCCCGAACACCGGGATCGACTCGTCGCCGACGGTGATCGACACGTGCAGGTCCGCGGCTTCGGCGAGGATGGTGCCCGCGTGCACGGCGAACGCTCGTGCGGTCGGCGCGGCGATGAACGTGTCGGCGGCGTCGTCGAAGCGTCGGGACCAGTCGATGCCGAGTCGATCGCGGTAGGCGTAGCGTTCGTCGATCGCGGCGCGGAGTTCGGCGAGGGCGAGTCGGTTCGTGTCGGGCGTGACGGCGTCGTCGGTCGCGACACCGTCGTGGGGCCGGGTGATGAAGGTGAGTCGGCGCGCGATCGCGGACTCGCCGTCGACGTTGCGGAAGTTCGCGAGATCGCCGAGGTTGATGCTGAACGTGTAGAGCTGATCGGCGTCGAGGGCGACGGGCAGGACGAACGTGCGGGGCGTGCGCCACGCGGGTTCGCCGTCGCGACCGGGGAACTGCGGTCCGCCGCCGACGAGGGAATATCCGTCGGGCGCCATGTCCTGATCGAACTCGATGACGATCTCGCGCAGGCCCGGGTCGACGGCGGCGTCGCCGTGTGCGGGCATGGTGCGGACGACGACGGGCGGCGCGCCGAGCGTCGTGCCGGTGACGAGACCGGTGATGAGACCGGTGACGAGTGCGGCGACGGCGCCGGTCGTGGGGTGCGCGATTCGGGGCATGATCGTGGCTCCTGAGCGTCCCATCTTGCCCGAAGCCGCTCCGAATCGGAAGGTCTGATGAGGATCCTCGCGTTCGATTCGGTCTCGCGGCGGTGGTATCCTGACTCCGATGCTTCGGGTTCGACAGGAGGGCATGTGCGATGAACCGTATCCGATCGATGCTCGGCGCGGCGGTGGTGGTCGCGTCGGTGGTGTCGGGCGCGTCGGCCGCCGAGCGTGGCTACTACGCCCAGCCGACGTTGAACGGGGATCGCCTGGTCTTCTGTTCGGAGGGTGATCTGTGGACGGCGACGCTGCCGGCGTTGCCGGACACGGAGCCGATCGTCGCCTTCCGGCTCACGACGGGCGCCGGCGACGAGACGTTCCCGCAGATCAGTCCGGACGGAACCCAACTCGCGTTCAGCGGGATGTCGGACGGCAACGTCGACGTGTACGTCATGCCGCTCGACGGCGGCGTGCCCCGGCGGCTCACGTTCCATCCGGCCGAGGACGAGGTGGTCGGGTGGAGCGCCGACGGCCAGGCGGTGCTGTTCCGGTCGAATCGGTACCAGGCGCTGGGCCGCGCGGAGTTGTACCAGGTCGCGCTGCGCGGCGGGATGCCGGCGCGCATCGGCATCGGCGAGTGCGCGCAGGCCGACTTCAGCGCCTCGGGCAAGATGATCGCCTTCACGCGGTGGGTGAACGAGTACGGGAATCACCGGGCGTATCACGGGGGGACGGCGCCGGACGTGTGGGTCGGCGAGTTCGCGTCGAACCGGTTCCGGCGGCTCACGGAGACGGATGCGGGCGACCAGTCGCCGCGATGGCTCATCGGACGGGTGTTCTTCCTGTCCGATCGCGACGGCACGATGAACCTCTACTCCGACGCGCCGCAGGGCGGCGACCTGCGACAGCACACGCGGTTCGCGCCGGACGCGGCGGATCCCGCGGCACCGACGGGCTACGACATCCGCTGGATGAGCGTCGACACGCAGCGGCGCGGGCAGCGCGCGGTGCTGGCGCAGGCCGGGGACGTGCTCGTGCATGACGTCGTCACCGACACGACGACGCGCCTGAACATCGGACTCGCGAGCGATCGTCCGGGCACGCGCCCGCGTCTGGTGCCCGCGCACGCGACGACGACGGAGTTCACGCTCGACGACGACGGAACGAACCTCTACGTCGGCAGTCGCGGCGAGATCATCGTGCTGCCGGTCGACGGCGGGATGCCGTACCGGGCGACCCGATCCCCGGCCGCGCGCGAGTGGGGCGTCGCGACCTGCGGGCCGGACCGCATCGTGATGATCACGGACGTGACCGGCGAGCAGCAGATCGGCATCGCGATGGCCGATCTCGGCGACCGGCCCTCCCCGATCACGGAGGATCGCGACGCCTGGCTCTTTCCGCCGGTCGGGTCGCGCGACGGGCGCTGGATCGCGTTCGCCGACAAGACGCTGCGCCTGTCGGTCATGGACACGTTCTCGCTCGAACGGCGCGTCGTCGATCGGTCGGAGAGCGGCGAGATCGTCGACTACCGGTTCTCGCCCGACGGGAGCTGGCTCGCCTACGCGAAGCCGATGCCGAACGGGCTGAACCAGATCTTCATCCACAACGTCGCGACGACGCGGTCGTTCGCGGTGAGCGACGGGCGGTACGACGATACCGAGCCCCGCTGGGACCCGGACGGCGCGTATCTCTACTTCATCTCGCGACGGGCGTTCAATCCCGTGCTCGACGAGACGATGAGCCAGTTCATCACGCCGGGCGGACGTCGGATCATCGCGGTGGCGCTGGCCGCCGACACGCCGGCGCCGCGGTCGGACTCGCAATGGTCGAGCCCGTTCGACTTCGAGGACTGGGCGACGCCGCTCTCGCGCTTCACGCCGGCGGCGGTCATGGGCGCGCCGGACTTCGCGGACCAGCTCGATCCCGAACTCGAGGACCCGGAGGCGCCGGAGGCGAATCTGGACGGGTCGGCGATGCGCGTCGACACGGACGGGCTGGCGCGCCGCCAGTACGCGCTCGATCTGCCGCCGGGATCGTACGAGCGGCTCGAAGCGACCTGGGGCGGCGTGACGTATCTCGTGATGCCGACGCAGGGGTTGCTCGACGAGCCGGACTTCGAGGTCGGACCGCCGAAGCATCCGGCGACGCTGTACCGGTTCGGCGTGCTCGAGGAGGGACCGGTGAAGATCGCCGACGGTGTGCCGCTCTACGCGATGAGCGGCGACGCGCTCGCCATCGCCTGGCCGAACGCGACGGGTTTCGCGGTGACCTCGCCGGTCGAGCCCGGCCCGCCGGAGACGGTGTCGTTCACGGACTTCCGCATCCAGGTGGACGTGCGGGCGGAGTGGCAGCAGATCTTCGACGAGGCCTGGCGTCTCCAGCGTGATTTCTTCTTTGCGCCGAACCTCGTCGGCGTCGACTGGGTCGCGATGAAGGCGAAGTACGGCGCCCTGCTGCCGCGGGTCGGGAATCGGTCCGAACTGAACGAGATCATCGCCCTCATGATGGGCGAGTTGCGGACGAGTCACGCCTACATCTTCGGCGGCGACCGGCACGACGCGCCGGAACCGGTCGGGGTGGGTCTGCTCGGCGCGGACATCGAACTGTCGAACGGCGCGGTGCGGATCACGCGGATCGTTCCCGGGCAGCCGTCGGTCGCGGGACGGAGCAGCCCGCTCGATCAGCCGCACCTCGACATCAAGGTCGGCGACGTCGTCTCGTCGATCAACGGCGTCGCGGTGACGCCGTTCACGAACGTCTACGAACTGCTCCAGGACCGGGCGGACGAACTCGTGCGCATCGCCGTCGCGGACGATTCGCGGGGGACGAACACGCGCCCGTACGTCGTTCGCGCGATCGAGGACGAGTCGACCCTGCGCTATGCCGCGTGGGTCGAGGCGAACCGGCGCGCCGTCGACGAGGCGTCCGAAGGTCGCATCGGCTACCTGCACGTTCCGGACATGATGGGCGAGGGCCTGTCGATGTTCGCCGAGCAGTTCTACCCGCAGGCGGGGAAGGCGGCGATCATCGTCGACGTCCGCAACAACGGCGGCGGGTTCGTGAGCCAGCTCATGATCGATCGGCTCGCGCGTCGACCGGCCGGGTACTTCACGCCCCGCACCGGCACGACGGAGCCCGTCCCCCGCTACGCCGTCGACGCGCACCTCGTCGCCCTGATCGATCAGCACGCCGGGTCGGACGGCGACATCTTTCCCGAGTCGTTCCGCACGCTGAAGCTCGGGACGCTCATCGGCATGCGGACGTGGGGCGGCGTCGTCGGGATCCGCGGCGACAAGCCGTTCGTCGACTTCGGCCTGTCGACGCAGCCCGAGTTCGCCTGGTGGGACCCCGAACGAGGCTGGGGACTCGAAGGATCCGGCGTCACCCCCGACATCGAGGTCGACATCACGCCCGCCGACCGCATCGCCGGACGCGATCCGCAACTCGATCGCGCCGTCGCGTTCCTCCGCGAGCAACTCGCCGCCGACCCCCGGACCCGCCCGCAGCCGCCCGCGTATCCCGTCCGATAAGCGCGCGGCTCCGGCGCACGCTCCCGTCCCGTCGGCGCGCTGGTTCGAACGCGGTTCCGGCGCCGGGGTTCGGGCGGCGATCGGGATCGTCCGCGCGATCCGGTCGACGCAATACCCGG
>JAGQOI010000230.1 GCA_020427625.1 Phycisphaerales bacterium
CCCGCCGCCGAGACCGACGCCGCCGCCGCCCGGGCGGCGCTCGATGCGTTGCGCGATCGTCATGATCGCGAGTGTCCGCATTGCACGACCGCGACGGCCCATCACCGCACGGTGTTCGGCGAGGGCAGCGCGACGGCGGATCTCATGTTCGTCGGTGAGGCGCCGGGCGAGGAGGAGGATCGGACCGGCCGCCCGTTCGTCGGACGCGCCGGGAAGAAGCTCGACGAGATCATCCAGGCGATCGGTCTGCGTCGGGAGGACGTGTACATTGCGAACGTGCTGAAGAGCCGCCCGCCGAACAACCGCACGCCCCTCGCGCCCGAGATCGACGCCTGCGCGCCGTACCTCCAGGCGCAGATCCGCATCATCCGCCCGCGCGTGATCGTCACCCTCGGCGGCCCGGCGACGAAGCTCCTGCTCCATACCACCGAAGGCATCACGCGCCTGCGCGGCATCTGGGCGTCCTATCGCGTCGACGACATCGACGTCCCCGTGATGCCGACGTTCCATCCCGCCTACCTGCTGCGAAACTACACGGTCGAAACCCGCAAGCAGGTGTGGTCCGACATGCAGGCCGCGCTCGCCCGGCTCAGCGACTGACCGCGAACGACGCGACATCTCCGTGACTGGGATTCACCACGGAGTCGATTCACCACGGAGTCACGGAGAGCACGGAGCGGGCAGGGAATTGGTCTGGAAGAACAAGGACACGCGCCACTGTCCGTCTCTGACGTCGCCGCTCATGCCCAACGTCTTCGCTCCGAACCCAATCAGAATCCGCTCCGTGCCTCGGTGCCTCCGTGGTGAACTCGATCAGACGTCCGTCGGGCGGCGTCGGATGATGAGCGTGACCGGGCCGTCGTTGATGAGTTCGATCGCCATCATCGCGCCGAAGACGCCGGTGCGCACCGGGACGCCGTGCGCGTGCTCGAGACGATGGGCGACGTCGAGGTAGAGGCGCTCCGCCTCCGCCGGCGCGGCCGCGCCGATGAAGCTCGGACGGTTGCCCTTCGCACAGTCGCCCGCGAGCGTGAACTGGCTTACGACGAGTGCCGCGCCGCCGACGTCGATGATCGAGCGGTTCATCTTGTCGTCGTCGTCGCGGAAGATGCGGAGGTTGGCGAGTTTCTTCGCGATCCAGGCCGCTTCACGATCGGTGTCGTCGTGCTCGACGCCGAGCAGGATGCACAGTCCCGCGCCGATCGACGCGTGATACGGCGGCGTCTCGACGGTGACGGCGGCGCGGGTGACGCGTTGGACGACGGCGATCATCGCGGGTCGGCGGGGATCACAGGAGCACGATCGCGGCGCTGCTCACGAGGGCCATGCCCTTCTCGTCGAAGGCCTGCCGGTAGTCGATGAGCTCCACCGCCTCCGGCTGAACCAGGTGCAGTGTCGCCGCCATGTTGCCGACACTGCACCAGCGCGTCGGGTTCTTCGACCACCGCATGCCTTCGAGGAAGTCGTCGACGCTGCCGTCGAGGTAGCGACCCATCATCTCGCGGTCGTGACGCTCGACGTCCTCGCGGCGCTGCTCGTCGACCGGGCGCGGCTCACCGAACTGCGGCCCGACGTGACTCAGGTCCGCCGACGCGACGAACATCGTGTGTCCGCCCGCCGCATCGAGCGATGCGCGGAGCGCCGACACGAACTCGTCGAAGCCGACGCGCTCGCCGTCGTCCTCGAGCATGGGCACGGTGGGGTCGGGCACGAGGGCGGCGACGACGGGGACGTCGCCCCAGAGGTGCTGGATCCACGGGAGCTGGAGTTGGATCGAGTGTTCGGCGACGTGATCGATCTGATCGATGATGACGCGGTCGCCGAGGCGCGCGACGAGGTCGTCCACGACGGCGGTGTCGGCGGGCACGCGTCCGAGGGGCGTGTCGAATCCGTAGCCGGTGAGGACGGCGCCGTCGCCGACGCCGAAGTGGTTCGTGCCGAGGATGACGACGCGATCGGGTCGCGGCGTGCCCCGCAGGGCGTAGTACGCGGCGGCGTAGTTCGGCCAGCCGCGCTGATAGTCGAGGTGCGGCGCGACGACGGCGCGGACGGTGCCTTCGAGTTCGGGGTCCTCGGTCTGTTCGAAGTACGACTCGATGGCGGCGCGACAGAGGTCGGCGTCCTTGCCGAGCGACGCGGAGGAGGTCATCGGGTAGGCGCCGCGTTCGGCGATGTCCTGCTTCTTCTCGGCTTCGAGTCGTTCGTAGGTGGGTCCCCAGAGGAGTCCGAACTCGTCGAGCTTGGAGGCGAGCTGGACGAGGACGTCGACGGGTCCCTTCAGTCGCTCGGCGATCTCGTCGAGGGTGAGATCGCCTCGGAACTGCTGGATGACCTGCATGGCCTGGGGGACGACGACCATCGACTGGGTCGACAGTTGGAACGGATCGTAGAGGCCGACGAAGGTCTTGCCGTCCTTCGAGACGCCGTAGGGCTGGATCCGTCGGAGGTGGGGTCGTCGGATGTGTTCGGGGAGGGTGTCGGCTGGCATGTGCCAAGTGTATCGGCCGCGGTCGGACGCGGGCGCAGCGCGAGGATCGTCACCATCGACAAATTCCGACGGGAGATCGGTCGCATCGGTCGGGTCGGCTGATTCGGCGGGTCGGTCTGGCCGAGGTCAGTCGCGGCGGCTCAACCGGTCACCGGCATCGGTCGCGGCCCGGCGTGGGCGATGAACCGGCTCGACAGGTTCTCGACGCGCACCATTTCGGGGATGAGGAACAGGTCGACGAGGGCGCCGACGAGGAAGAGGCCGCCGGTGAGGAGCCAGAGGATCCCGCTGAGGGGTCGATTGAGGTAGAACCGCTGGAGGCCGAGGACGCCGAACCCGCCGAGGATCCAGAGGACGTAGGTCAGAAATGTGCTTTTCATGGCAATGTAGTCGGGGTTCGGGCGTTCGGATTTCGTGACCGGGTCGTCGTGACCCGTGTCGCTTCGTGATGATGTGATCGGACGGCCGATCTCCTGAGCCGCGTCGGCCCCGTCCCGCGTCCCGCGGGAGTCCCGGGGATCGAGGCGGAACTCGCCCGGTGACACGAACCGGGGCCCTCGGTCGGGCCCGCCCGGGTTCGGATGCTGGTCGGGTGCGGGAGATGAAGCGTCCGGTCGCTTCGGATTCGGGCAGACGCAGTACTTTTGGATTGAGCCCGCGGGCTCCTGACACCTGGTGGGAGATGCCATGAGGACATCGAACAAGAACGGCTGGCTTGGCGGCGGGCTCGCGTGCGTGCTCGCGACGACTCTGGGAATGACGTCCGGTTTCGCGGCGGCCGCGTCGGCGCTGCCGGCGGCGACGTCGACGATCCTGTCGGGCGCGATCGCCCTCCAGGACAAGGACAACGGCCTCGGCGCGACGAAGTCGAAGCAGGACGAGACGAAGGACGCGGCTCCGGCCCGTCCGACCCGCGGCGCGACCGGCACGAACGCCCGCGATCCGCAGGAGATCCGCGAGTCGATCGACCTGGAGAAGCTCAAGCGACTCCGCGAAGGCGATCCGGGTTCGGTCTCGAACCCGCTGTCGATCTCCGCGACGAACCAGCCGAGGCAGCCGGTTCGCGAAGAGGGCCCGCAGTGGCAGCCGCCGGCGGACCCGAACGCGCCGATCCTCGTGACCGTCACGCCGACGGAAGTGAACCTCGGCAAGATTCCGACGAACACCGAGGGCAAGGGCAAGATCACGCTGCACAACACCGGCACCGAGCCGATGCGCGTGCATGAGTGCAAGGTCTCGTGCGGCTGCACGACGACGAACTGCCCGAAGAACACCTACATCCAGCCGGGCGAGAGCGTCGACGTCGACATCGCCCTGAACGCGGGCCCGATCGACGGGCGCAAGCTGAACAAGACCGTCACCGTGCGCGTCGACGGCCAGCCGCCGGTCATCGTCAAGCTCAACGGCGAGGCCTTCAGCTACGTCCAGTGCACGCCGATGCAGATCGATCCCGACACGTACACCGGCAAGGTCACCCTGAAGTCGGTCGACGGTCGTCCCTTCAAGATCCTCCGCATGCAGCCGGCGATGCTCTCCGGCTGGACCGACGAAGCGAAGACGGAACACGTGTTCGACTTCAACTGGAGCTGGGACCGCTGGAACGAACTCGATCACCCGCGCAAGCTCCAGATCTTCCTCGATCATCCCGAGGCGAAGACGCTTTACATCACCTGCACCGGCCAGACGATCCGCGACTGGGTCGTGAGCCGCAACGTCCGCACCGGCGAGAACGTCACCCAGCCCGTGACGACCGGCGTCCTCAGTGCCGCCCGTGCCGGTGACGTGGCCGCGATCAGCAAGGCCCTCGGCGAAGGTCAGGACATCGAACTCCGCGATCGCGCCGATCAGACCGCCCTCTCGCTCGCCGCCAAGGCCGGGCACGCCGAAGCCGTCAACATCCTGCTCAACGCGGGCGCCGACATCGAGTCGCGCGATCGCGTCGGCAAGACGCCGATCATGTGGGCCGTGCAGTCCGGCAACCCCGAGGCCGTCGAGGCGCTCATCCATGCCGGCGCCGATGTGAACGCCCGCGACGACATCGGCGGCACCGCCGTCGTCTGGGCCGCCGCCTTCGGTGACGCGACGTCGCTCAAGCTCCTCCTCGACGCCGGCGCCACCGCCGAACTCCAGGACAACAACGGCATGTCGCCGCTCATGTGGGCCGCGGGCTTCGGCGATGCCGAACGCATCACGCTCCTCATCCGCTCCGGCGCGAACACCGAGACCGCCGATTACAACCAGGGCGCGACGCCCCTCATGTGGGCCGCCCGCACCACGAAGAACGCCGACAACATCGGCGCGCTCGTCAAGGGCGGTGCGAAGCTCGAGGCCGTCGACCGACTCGGCATGACCGCGCTGCTCGCCGCCGCGCAGCGGGGCACCGTCGACAAGGTCAAGGTGCTCGTCGAGGCCGGCGCCAAGCTCGACGCCAAGGACAAGAAGGGCATGACGGCGCTCGATCACGCCCGTCAGCGCGTCGACAACCGCGGCGAGGACATCATCGCCCTCCTCACCAAGGCCGGAGCGCCCGCCGGAACCACCGCCGGCAACTGAGTCCGCTCCCATCCGTCGACCTCGCGTCGACCACATCCCGCCAGGATCATTCACCGCCCGGGTGCCGACACCCGGGCGGTGTCGTGCGCGCCCCGCCCGAGTCGCGCCCGCGCACCACGATCCCGACCCGCCTCACCCGCCGTCCCCGCCGCGCCGCCGTCGCAACCCCCGCACCGTGCAACGATCGTCGCGCGTTCGGGTACGATGTCGCGTCCGAAAACCGCGCCCGGACCACGGATCCGCGGCCCGCGACGGCGCTGTCGACCCCCGAAGGAGCACCCCCGCATGTCCACGATGTCCACCGCCCCCCGGACGGCGACGAGCAAGGCGTACGACGAACTCATTCGCCGCGTGCGCGAGACCCACCTCATCGATTCGACCGGCCAACTGCTCGGATGGGACCAGGAGGTCTTCATGCCCGAGGGCGGCGTCGCGTACCGCAGCGACCAACTCGCGCTCCTCGCCCGCCTGGCCCACGAGTCCTTCACCGACCCGGCCGTCGGCGACCTCATCGACGAGTGTGCCGCCGACCGGACACTCACCGCCGATCCGCTCGCCCCGACCGCCGTGAACATCCGCGAACTCCGGCGCGACTTCGACCGGCGGACGAAGCTCCCGGCGGCGCTCGTCGAGGAGGAGGCGCGCCTGTCGAGCCTCGGCCAGCACGTCTGGCGCGAGGCGCGGGCGAAGTCGGACTTCGCGGTCTTCCGGCCGACGCTCGAGAAGATCGTGGACATGGTGCGACGCAAGGCCGCGTGCTACGGCTGGGCGAAGGGCGGCGAGCCGTGGGATGCGCTCGCCGAGGAC
>JAGQOI010000231.1 GCA_020427625.1 Phycisphaerales bacterium
GCGGGCTTCGTCGATCCGAGGTCGACGTTCGGCGCGATGGTCGTTGGATGGGACAGTTCCCCGGGGGAACTGTCCCGGTACTTCGGGCGTCGTGGCGCGGACGGGCGGTGTTGCGCGGTCGGTGGCGGGTGCGCGGTCGGTGGCGGGTGCGCTGGCGCGGCCGCGCGGAGGCGTCCGCTGACAGGCGGGCGGGGAACGGATACCATGCCCGCTTTCGTCTGCCGTCGACTCGGTCGAGCGGCCAGCGGGATCGATCGATGCGTGTCATCATCTGCGGCGCGGGCGAGGTGGGCAGTCACACCGCCGAGGTGCTCGCGCGAGCGGGCAAGCACATCACGGTCATCGACCGGGCGGCCGACCGGCTGCGGAACGTCGAGGACACGATGGACGTCCGGACCCTGCGCGGGAACGCGGCCGACGCGGCGGTGCTCAAGAACGCCGGCGTCGGCGAGGCCGACATGGTCATCGCGACGACGGACAGCGACGAGGTGAACCTCGTCGCGGCGACGGTCGCCAAGGGTCTCGGGGCGCGCAAGTGCATCGCCCGCGTGCACCATGCCGCGTACTTCCACGAATCCGCGACGGACTACGAATCGCTCTTCGGCATCGATCGCCTGATCTGTCCGGAGTACTCGACCGCCCAGGCGATCGCCCAGACGCTGCGGAATCCGGGCGCGATCGCGATCGAGAACTTCGCCCGCGGGCGGATCGAGATGCAGGAACTGCCGGTGAGCGACGATGCGCCGACGGTGGGTCGGACGCTGGCGGAACTCGCGCTGCCGGAGGGCACGCGCCTGGCGGCGATCACCCACGAAGGCGAGACGTTCACGCCGAAGGCGGAGACGGTGGTCAACGCCGGCGACAACGTCATTCTCGTGGGCAATCGCGACGTGTTTCCGCAGGCGCGGGCGCTGTTCCACAATCGGGATCGCGGGCGCCGGCGGGTCGCGATCATGGGCGGCCCGGCGATGTCGGTCTGGCTGTGCCGCGCGCTGCACAACCGGGACTTCGCGATCCGCGTCTTCGAGTCCGATCGCGAGCGGGCGCTCGAACTCGCCGAGAAGCTCGACTGGGTGACGGTGCTCCAGGCGGACCCGACGGACCAGGCGGTGTTCGACGAGGAGAGCCTGTCGCAGATCGACACGTTCGTCGCGCTGACGGACGACGACGAGCACAACATCCTCGGCTGCGCCTGGGCGAAGAACCTCGGCGTGAAGCGGGTCATCACGGTCCTCCAGCACTACCGGTACCAGCACCTGCTGAGCAGCATCAACATCGACAACTGGTTCAGCCCGCGCCTCGTCGCGGTGCGCGAGATCGAGTCGATCCTCGACGAGAGCCCGCTGCGGCGCATGGCGACGCTGGCGGAGGAGGCGGTGTACGTCTACCGCGTGCGGGTGCATGCGACCGCCGAGGCGATCGGCAAGGCGCTGCGGGCGATGCCGCTGTCGGCCCACCTCGTCGTCGCCGCGATCCAGCGGGCGGACGACGTCCGCGTGCCCGGCGCCGAGGACGTCGTCGAGCGTGGCGACACCCTGCTCGTGATCGGGCGCAAGGGTCTGGAACACAAGCTCAACCACTTCTTCGGCGCCCGCTGACGCCGCCCCCCGGACGCATCGAACGTGAATCTCCGCTTCGTCTTCCAACAGCTCGGTCTGCTGCTCATCGTGCTCAGCGTGACCCTCGTCGGCATCGGCCTGTGGGCGCTGCTGCCGCTCGGGCTCGGGGACGGATCGCGGTACAGCGGCGCGACGTCGATGTTCGTCGCGGCCCTGGTCGGCTGCGTGTCGGGCAGCGTGCTGTACTTCGGCGCGAAGCGCAACGGCGCCGGCTCGACGTTCTTCGGACGACGCGAGGCGCTGCTGCTCGTCGCGATGAGCTGGATGGTCGGCGCGGCCCTGTCGGCGCTCCCGCTGTTCTTCTGGGCGTGGGAGTTCGGCGACGACGCCGGCAACACGACGTTCCGCAGCTTCGTGAACTGCTACTTCGAGGCGATGAGCGGCCTCACGACCACCGGCGCGACCGTCCTCACGAACATCGAGAACCTCCCGCGGAGCATCCTCCTCTGGCGGGCGACCACGCACTGGCTCGGCGGCATCGGCATCGTCGTGCTCTTCGTCGCCGTGCTGCCCTCCCTCGGCGTCAGCGGCAAGAAGCTCTTCCGCGTCGAGGCGCCCGGACCCCAGCCCGAAGGCGTCACGCCGCACATCCGCGACACCTCCCGCATCCTCTGGTACATCTACATCGGCTTCACCGTCGTCGAGGTCGCCCTGCTCTGGGCCCTCACGCCCATGGGCCTGTTCGACGCCGTCTGTCACACCTTCGGCACGCTCGCGACCGGCGGCTTCAGCACCCGCAACGCGAGCGTCGGCGGCTACGACTCCATGACCGCCGACCTCATCATCATCGTCTTCATGGTCCTCGCCGGCGCGAACTTCGGACTCTACTACCAGCTCTTCCGCGGCAAGTTCCGCAGCGTGTGGCGCGACACCGAACTCCGCGCGTACCTGATCATCATCGGCATCGCCGCCGTGATCGTGTCCGGCGCGCTCTGGTCCGCCGGCGTCCCCATCGTGACCACGGCCGGCACCGCCGTCGAGCCGACCCTCGCCGAGTCCCTCCGGTACGGCACCTTCACGACGATCTCGATCCAGACCACGACCGGCTTCTGCACCGCCGACTTCAACGTCTGGCCGTTCATCGCCCAGGCGACGATCATCGCCCTCATGTTCATCGGCGGCTGCGCGGGATCCACCGGCGGCGGCATCAAGGTCGTCCGCATCTGGATCGTGCTCAAGATCTTCTTCGGCGAGATCGAACGCGTGTTCCGACCCAGCGTCGTCCGCGCGACCCGTCTCGGCAACACCACCGTCGACGACGCCCTCAAGCTCGCGACCGTCGCCTACGTCCTCGGCATCGTCCTGCTCTTCGCGTCCGGTGCCGTCGTCCTCAAGATGTTCGACCCCGGACAGTCGTTCACGACCTGCGCCACCGCCAGCATCACGACCCTCTGCAACGTCGGACCCGGACTCGACAACGTCGGCGCCATCGAGAACTACCACAAGTTCTCCTGGGAGAGCAAGCTCGTCCTGACGCTCCTCATGGCGCTCGGACGACTCGAGGTCTTCGCCATCATCGTCCTGTTCTCGCCGCGGTTCTGGCGACGACATTAGGACCCTCGCCGACCCCGACGCCGGATCACTTCAGCGCCACGTCGTCGAGGACGATCTCGGCGCCCCAGATCGACTCGAGGTCGATCGTGCCCGCCGCGAGATCCGCGTTCGGACGGAACACCAGATCGATCCGGTCGACGCCCGGGAACCGCTCGCGCAGCGGGGCGCGAAGATGGGTCTGCGCGTTCCCCCCGGCCGCGGCGACCAGCGTGCCGAGGACATGCTCCACGCCGTCCGGCGTTCGGGCGAACACGTCGAAGGCGACGCCGACCGGCGGGTTTACGATGAGGACCATCCCCGAGTGATCCGCCCACGTCGTGTGCTCGACCGCGACGATCCCGTCGACGAGATTGACGTGGATCGAGTCCCGGACGGCCGCGCTCGACTCCGGCGTCGCCTCGATCATCGCGATGGTCGCGCCGTCGACGATCGTCACCGTCGACGAGCGTGTGAACTCGAACGTCTCGACGAGATCCCCGGACGTCGTCGGCACCGTGATCGTCTGACGCCAGGTCGTGACGATCTCGTGCGCGCCAGGGTCGAGGTCGCGTGCGTCGATCAAACCGTCGGACGAGATCGAGTTGCGGTGCCGGACGTCCCACCGACGCCGGTAGGACGCGTCCGAGCGCGGGACGCCGTCGATCGTCAGCGCGGTCATCGTGATCTCGATGCGCACGTCGCCGTCTTCGAACACGGCGACGCCGGGCGCGGTGTTGAGCACGCGCATCGGGATCGGAGCGCCCTTCGCGATGCGCGTTCGGAAGGTCACGGTCGTGTGAGCCGCGCAGCCGTGTTCGAGCATCGCGCGATGCTGCTCATCCGTCAGCAGGTCGTTCTTGACGCTCCAGTCGATGACGTCGTCGAGCAGGTTCGCGCGGATGCCGGTGAACGCGGCATCCGGGTCCGTGTGGGCGATCGTCCAGTCGATGAAGCGGCTCCGCTGGTCCGGCGCGAGTTGGCCGGCGACGAAGCGTTGGCGGAGCTCATCGATGGCCCGCATCGAGGTGTTCGCGTTCCCGGCGTCCGCTTCGAGCATGAGCCACGCGAACGGCTTGTAGGTGTTCCAGTCGACGCGATTGAGGCGGGAGACGACGAAGAGACCGGAACCCGCGAGCCCGACGACGAGCAGGAACACGCCGGCGCCGAGCATGACGCGGCGGCGCTCGCGTCGACCCGCCCGCACGCCGCGGGCGAGGGTGTGTCCGCACTCCGGGCACGACTCGGGGAGCGGGTCGTGTCCGGCGAGACAGTAGGCGCAGCGTCGGCAGTAGGGGAGGTCGTCGACACGCCGGCCCCGCCAGCCCCGGATCGCGAGCGGAGCGCCGGCGGCAAGGCAGGCGAGCGACACGATGAGGACGATGAGGGCGACGTTGAGCATGCTTGCCTTCATTCTCGGATTCGGGGTACGGTGACGCCAGTCCGGGCCGCGGAATCAGGAGGCGAACGACATGGCGGGATTCACCGAGCAGATCGACATCGACGGCGAGCCGGGCGCGGTGTTCACGTGGGCGACCGATCCGGATCACGCGTCGATCTGGCTGGACATCATCCGCATGGAGCCGCGCGACGAAAAGCCGATGGCGAAGGGCTCGGTCTATCGCGAGACGCGTCGGATGGGGAAGCGCGAGGTGTCGGCGGACATCACGATCACCGAGCACATCGGTCCCGGGCAGCGGGCGCACCCGCCGTACGAGCACGCCGGCTCCAGCGCGGCGATGGGCGTCGAGGCGACGTACCGCTACACGTTCAGTGCATCGCCGGCGGGCGGCACGCGGGTGGACCTCGTGTGCGAGGTCGTCCCGCGCTCGTTCCTCGGGCGCTTCATGGCCGGGCCGCTGGTGAAGATCATGAAGAAGATGGACGCCGGCCAGTTGTCGCGCCTGAAGGTTGCGTACGAGGAGGCGCACGCCGGCGCGTGATTCCCCGCGCCCATCGTCGATCACATGGGCTTGTCGTCGATGGTCTGGTCGAAGACTTCGAGGAGCTTGGTCTTGTCGAAGATCATTTCCTGTCGGGACAGACCGGTGATGGCGTAATGGGGGGTGAGTTCGATGGCGTCGCAGGGGCACGCCTCTTCGCACATGCCGCAGTAGATGCAGCGGAGTTCGTCGATGTCGAACTGCTTGGGGTACTTCTCGCGATCGTCCCAGGGTGATTCCTCGGCGACGATGTGGATGCAGTTCGCCGGGCAGGCGGTTGCGCACATGAAGCAGGCGACGCAGCGGACGCGTCCGTCTTCGTCGCGGTTGAGTCGGTGGACGCCGCGGAAGGTGGAGCGTTCGAGCCCGCCTTCCTCGACGGGTCGGTGTTCGCGTCGTTCCTCGGGGTACTGGAGGACCCAGAGGTTGTCCTTGTTCTTGCCGTCGCGTCCGACGTTGGTGAGGCAATGTCGGAGGGTGGTCCCGAGGCCCTTGAAGATGGCCGGGAGGAACAGGGACTCCGCGCGATTGAGCTTCTTCGCGGACACGTCGATGAGATCGGCATCATGAATGGCCATGCGCGGCATGATAGCGGGTCACCACGGAGGCACGGAGGACACGGAGGGGAGGATTGGGTTTCGGAATCGTGGACGGGGATGCGGGCGGGATCTCGCCGGGATCGGTGTTCGACGGGGGTCCGTGCGACGGCGGGGCGGAAGCGCGCGGCATGGCCGCGCTCCGGTTCTTCCAAACCCGATTCCTGACGTCCGACTCCGTGCCCTCCGTGCCTCCGTGGTGAACCAGAGTTGCAGCGAGCGGCCGCGGGGCGTACAGTATCGATCGATCGAGTTTGAGAAACTTTTCACAATGTGGCGCGACTCGGAGGCGACGATGAAGCCACCCGATTCGGACCGGTCGAGCGCCGGGCGCGAGGCCACGCGGCGGCTGTGGCGCCTGAGTGGGATGGGCCTCGAACTCGCCTCGCACGTGGTCGCCGGACTCCTCATCGGATGGGGCATCGACCACTTCGCCGGCACCGGACGCCTCTGGCTCATCATCGGCACCGTCGCGGGTGTCGTCACCGGAATGGCCTCGTTCATCCGAGGCGCGATGGCGGAGACCCACTCCGCCGAACAAACCGCCCGGCGCGACGGGCACGTCCGGGCCGCGCGGCCGCTTCCGCCCGATCCCGATCCCGATGCCGCGCCCGAGGACGACGCCGACGCGCGTTGATCGACTCCCCCCCGACCCACGATGCTCGCCATGTCCGCCCAACCCGATGCGAACGCCATCCGACTGCCCGTGACGCGACTCGTCGTCGCCGCGGCCGCGTCGTGCCTCGTCGCCGGCGGACTCA
>JAGQOI010000232.1 GCA_020427625.1 Phycisphaerales bacterium
ACACGGAGAGGGGGATTGGTTGTTCGGAATGGTCGTCGGCGACCGGGGACGGATTCGGCGATCCCGTCATTCGGGGACCCCCGGATGCCGAATGTGAAGCATCGCGCTCATGTCGCCGTACGCGGTCTTCAAACCCGATCCCCTCTCCGTGCCCTCCGTGCCTCCGTGGTGAACCGCTCAATCCGGATGCCGCGGCGAGCGACGGCCGCCCGGGTAGAACACGAGCAGCAGCACGAGGCACGCGAGCGCGGCCCACATGGGGACGCTGAACAGCGTCGTGAAGTTCATCACGCCCGCCTCGTCGGTCGCCCACGACGCGACGCCGGTTGCGATGTAACTGCCGACGATGATGCCGATGCCGACGATCACGAGGTTGAACAGGCTCTGGGCGCTCGCCCGCACGTCGGCCGTCGTCTCCTCGTCCACGATCATGAACGCGACGAAGATGAAGCAGCCGAAGCACAGACCGTGCATCGCGACGCCGAGCACGACCAGCGGCGTCGGGTCGATGCCCGTCGCCGCGGAGAGGTCGCCGGCGTACGCGAACAGCGCCATGCGGGCGGCATACGCGAGGATGCCGATCGCGAGCAGCGTCTTGCGCGACAGCGATTTCGCGACGAACGGCATCGCCGCGAGGACGAGGATCTCCGACATCTGTCCGATCGTCATGAGACCCGCGCCGCCGACGCCGAAGACCTTGTTGATGGTGGTCGCCGCCTCGCTCTGGAACTGGCCGAGGAAGCCGGCAGTGTGGACGAAGTAGAACTGGTGGATGCACGAGATCGGCACCGCGAGAAGGAACAGCGTGAGCAGGGGGTTGCGCCTCACCTCGCCGATCGCCTCGAACGTCGCGTTCGATTGTTCGCCGCGCGCGGGCGGCGTATGCGGGAGCGTGAAGCAGTAGAGTCCCATGAGCACGCCGAGGATGCCGCTGAGCCGGAAGGCGTCGCCCATGCCTTCGTACTGGGCCGCGAGCACCGCCTCCTGCGTCGCGTCGACTGGCGTGTGCATGTGGAGCAGCCACTGGCCGATGCCGATGCCGACGGCGATCCACCCGACCGTGCCCCAGACGCGCACCTTGCCGAAGTCGCGATCGCGGTCGGGCAGGTGATGGAACGAGATCGAGTTCGTGAGCGACAGCGTCGGCGAGTAGATGACGGAGTACGCGAGCGAGAAGCCGAGGAACGCCCAGTACCCTTCGAGACTCGCGAGGAACCACACGAGGACGCCGCCGAGGATGTGGCTCACCGCGAGGAACCGCTCCGTCGAGAAGTAGCGGTCCGCGATCTGGCCGGCGATGAACGGCGCGATGATCGCGCCCACCGCGCCGATCGCGAACATGTCGCCGATCTCGCCCGGCTCGAACTCGCGATGGTTGCTCAGGAACGGCCACAGCAGCGGCAGCCAGGCGCCCCAGATCGCGTACTGCAGGAACATCATCATCGAGAGACGCGTCTTGACCATCGAGGGACTGCCGTGCATGTTCCGGGAACTCCTGCGAGAAGCGATGAGCGATTGGCGACGCGCGAGACGAAACGCGATTCCGATCAGTCGTCCAGGCCCGCGGCCCAGCGGATGCCGCCGAGCAGATGCGCCACGAACGCCGGCTCCGAATACGACTCGTCCGTGTGACCGCCGCCCGTGTACCAGGCCCGCCCGCCGTCGTAGGCCTGACACCACGCGATCGGATGATCGTCCGGCATCGTGCTGCCTTCGTACGACGTCGGATCCAGACGCATGAGCACCCGCACCCGCGGACGCTCGCGCGGACTCTCCCGGTAGTTGTACCACTCGTCCGTCCGGTCCCAGCGGCCCGGCAGGTGGCGCGTCGACGGATGCGCGGCGTCCTCGACGTCGATCGTCGCGGGCTGGATGCGCGGATGTCCGTTGAAGTATCCCGCCACGAGACCGCCGTACCACGGCCAGTCGTACTCGGTGTCGGCCGCGGCATGCACGCCGACGTACCCGCCGCCGGCCCGGATGAACCGCTCGAACGCGCCCTGCTGCACGTCGTCGAGCACGTCGCCCGTCGTGTTCAGGAACACGACGACGCGGTACCGCGCCAGCGTCGCGTCGGTGAAGGCGTCCGGGTCCTCGGTCGCGTCGACGCCGAAGCCGCGCGCGGCTCCGAGCCCGCGAAGGGCCTCGATGCCCGCGGGAATCGAGCCGTGCCGGAATCCGGCGGTGCGCGAGAACACGAGG
>JAGQOI010000233.1 GCA_020427625.1 Phycisphaerales bacterium
CACCACTCGCAGGACATCTCGCAGCAGATGGACGAGATCGCGATGGCGAGCGAGTTCCGCACGCTGATCCGACAGGAACTCGACGTCGAGGACCTCCTGCGGACCGCGCTCGAGTTCCTGCTCGTCAAGACGGGACCGCTCAATGCCGCGGTGTTCCTGCCCAACGCCGACGGCGAGTACGCGCTCGGCGCCTACGTGAACTACGACTGCCCGCGCGAGTCGGTCGGATCGCTCATCGATCATCTCGGACGCTGGGTCTGTCCGATCATGGCCGACGAGCCCGACATCCTCGCGTTCGACGATCCCGACGAACTCGGGGGCTGGATCGGCGCCGACATCGGCGAACTCGCCGAGTGCCAGGTCGTCATGCTCTCGTGTCACCACGAGGGCGAATGCCTCGCCGTCGCCATCCTGTTCCGGCAGCGCGACGAGCCGTTCGACGATGCCACCGGGCACATGCTCGACCTGCTGCGCCCGATCTTCGCCGAGCAGATCGCGACCGTCATCCGCGTGCACCATCGTGCCTCGCCCTCGTGGCCCGACGACGCGCACGGCGAGGACGAGTTCGACTTCAACGAGGATTACGAGGACTACGGCTTCGGCGGTCTCGCCGCCTGAGCCCGGTCCGGCGGATCCCCGTCCGTCAGCGCCCGGATCGCGTCGTACAGGCGCAGGGACTGTCGCTCGCGGGTGTACGTCCGCACCGCCTCCGCGTCGGGCTCGGTCCGCAGCGTCTGCGGCGCGCGGACGAGACGCACGAGATGCGCCGCGATCCGCTCGACGTCCCGACCGAGATGATGGCCGCGCCCCGTCTCCGCGAGAATCCGCGCGATCGGTGACGTCGCGTCCGATCCGATCGCGAGGATCGGCGCCGGCGACGCAAGATACTCGAACAACTTCGCCGTCAGCACGCCGTCCTCGGGACGATGCCAGTCCACGATGATGATCGCCGCGGCATCGCGCTGGAATCGCAGCGCCTCCGGGCGGGGGACCGCGCCTCGACACTCGACGCAGGCCGACACGCCGTCGCGCGCCGCCAGGTCCGGCCACGCCGCCGCCGTCGTGCCCGCGACCGTCACCCGCAGGCGCTCGTAGACGTCCGGCTGCGCCGTGCGCACCCGCGCGATCGCGGCGAAGAGGGGGCGTGGATCCTGCCCGTCCGGATAGAGCGTGCCCGTGTACACGAGGCGCACGAGTCCGTCCGCCGGGAGCGACGGCGCCGGGTCCAGCGTCGCGAAGTCCTCGGGCTCGAACCCGTTGCAGATCACCTCCACCGGCGCCGACGTCCGCCGCCGAAGCACCGTCGCCAGCCCGTCGCTCACCGTCGACACGAGATCGACGTGACGCAGGAACCGCCGCTGGAGCACCCGTTCCCGCATCGTGAACGGGAACACCCCCGTCATCGACGGATGATCGACCCAGAGATCGCGGAAGTCCGCGACCCACGCGGCGGCCCGCCCGGACCGCTTCAGGCGCTCCGCGACGAAGTGCACGGTGTACGGACCCGACGACCCCACGACGACGTCCCATGGGCCGCGGGCGTCCGCCTCGGCCTCCGCCCACGCCGTCGCGGGACGGACCCACGAGGCGCTGAGGTCGGGCATCCGCACGTCGCCGAACACGCCCGTCCGCTGACGGAAGCGCGCCCCGCGCCCGAGGCGGGCCGGACCGTCGGCGTCCGGCTTCGCCTCCCCGGCCTTGTGGCGCGAACGCAGCCACTCGAGCGCGCCCGGCGCGCGATACGCGATCTCGTGCAGCCGGAACGTCTCCGCCGCCCGCTCGAAGCCGCCCTGGTCGGGACGCTTGCGGGTGGTGAGCACATCCACCGTCGCCCCGGCCGCGCCCCAGTACCGCGCGAACGCATACGTCCGCAGCGACGCCGACGTCGGCTGCGGCGGGAAGCACGTCGCGACGAGCAGGATGCGCAGCGGGCGGCTCATGCGGGCGCCCCTCCGCCGGGCGCGTACGCGTCGAGCAGCGCGCGCACGTAGACGTCCGGCGTCCGGGCGCCGAGGAGCGCGTCGACGTCGAACGCGTGCAGCGTCCCGTCGCCGGCCGCCCGTTCGATCGACGCGAACGCCGTCACGAGACTCGCGCGATCGTCCGGCGTGAACAGGAACCCCGCGCCCGACTCGCGGACGAGTTCGCCGAGCGCGCCGAGATCGGACGCCAGCACGCCGGTCCCGCTCGCCAGCGCCTCGAAGATCGCCAGCGGTGCGTTCTCCGGCCAGCGCGACGGCAGCACGAGCACGTGACTCGACGCGATCCGCGATCGCGCGACGTCGGGCGGGACGCGGCCGGCGAAGGTCACGCGATCCGACAGCCCGCGGGCGCCGACGATCGCCTCGCACCGCGACCGGTCCGCGCCGTCGCCGATGATGTCGAGCCGGTGCGGCCAGTCGTCCGGCAGCATCTCCAGCCACGGCGCCAGACCCTTCTCCGGTTCGACGCGGCCGGCGAACACGAATCGCAGCGGCGGCGCCGTCGGGCGGGTCGCGTCACCGGCCGGCGTGACGTCGATCGGTTGCGGCACGAAGCGGCAGGGCAGCCCGGTGGTCTCCATCTCCCGCATGAGGAAGCGGCTCGGACAGAGGACGAGGTCGATCGCGCGATGACGCGCGCGCACGCGATAGTTCCACACGTGCTGCACGCCCTTGAGCAACGAATGCCCGCGGCCGCGATGGTCCCAGCGCGTGAACAGCCGCGTGCCGATGCCGCGACACGTCGCGGCCGTCATCGCGATGCGTTCATCGCCGACGCAGCGCGTCAGCGCCGACGACGGGCAGACGAGGTGGTAGTCGTGCGCCGTCATCACGGTACGGGTCCCGCGGCACGCATCGAGGATGCGCGGCGAGAGCACGTGATAGAAGTTGTGCAGGTGAATCACGTCGGGACGCCAGGCGTCGACGACGTCATGC
>JAGQOI010000234.1 GCA_020427625.1 Phycisphaerales bacterium
CGACTTCCTGAAGCTGCTGCGCAACGGCAAGCATCTCGGGCTGCGCGACCTCCAGTACACGTACCAGGAGGGCGAGGGCGGGATCGCGGACGCGTTGTCGCTCGCCGAGGACTTCGCCGACGGCGAGAAGATCTGCGTCGTGCTCGGCGACAACCTCATCCAGAAGCACATCCGCAAGGCCGTGGGGGACTTCTTCACGCAGCCGTCGGGCGCGAAGGTGCTGCTCAAGGAGGTGCCGGATCCGGAGCGCTTCGGCGTGCCCCGGCTCGAGGACGGCCGGATCGTCGAGATCATCGAGAAGCCCGCGGATCCGCCGAGTCGGTACGCCGTGACCGGCATCTACATGTACGATTCGAGCGTCTTCGACATCGTCCGCACGCTGGAGCCGAGTCATCGCGGCGAGCTCGAGGTGACCGACGTGAACAACGCCTACCTCCGGCGCGGGGACCTGACGTACGACGTCCTCGACGGCTGGTGGACCGACGCCGGAACGTTCGAGAGCCTGCATCACGCCTCGTGTCTCGTCGCGGAGGCGGGCGCGAACGTCGTCGACGAGGTGATGACGACGCGCATGGCGGGCTGACCGTCGCCTTCTCCCTTCGACCTTCGAGACGGATCCTGTCATGACGCATCTGTTCATCACCGGCGGCGCCGGCTTCATCGGCAGCAACTTCGTGCGCTTCGTCCTGCGCGAGCGTCCCGACTGGCGCGTCACGAACTACGACGCGCTGACCTACGCCGGGAACCTCGCGAACCTCACCGACGTCGAGGCCGATCCGCGCTACCGGTTCGTGCGCGGCGACATCCGCGAGCGCGACGACCTCGTCGCCGCGATGGCCGGGTGTGATGCGGTCGTGCATCTCGCCGCCGAGAGTCACGTCGACCGGTCGATCCACGATTCCGGGCCGTTCATCTCCACGAACGTCGTCGGCACGCAGGTGCTGCTCGATGCGTGCCGCGACGTCGGCATCGACCGGTTCGTGCACGTGAGCACGGACGAGGTGTACGGCTCCCTGCCGCTCGATCAGCCGGACCTCCTGTTCACGGAGTCGACGCCGATCGCGCCGAACAGTCCCTACGCGGCCTCGAAGGCGTCGTCGGACCTGCTCGCGCTGGCGTATCACGAGACGTTCGGGATGAACCTCTGCGTGACGCGGTGTTCGAACAACTTCGGTCCGTACCAGTATCCGGAGAAGGTCATCCCGCTGTTCGTGAGCAACCTCATCGACGGCGAACCGGTGCCGCTGTACGGCGACGGGTTGAACGTGCGCGACTGGCTGCACGTCGAGGACCATTGCGAGGCGATCCTCGCGGTGCTCGAGCGTGGTCGTGCGGGCGAGGTCTACAACATCGGCGGGAACAACGAGCGGAGCAATCTCGAGCTCACCCGGTCGATCCTGTCGATTCTCGACCAGTCGGCGTCGATGATCCGTCGGGTCGCGGACCGTCTCGGTCATGATCGGCGGTACGCGATCGACGCGTCGAAGATCGCCGACGAACTGGGCTGGACGCCGACCCGCAGCGCCTGGCCGCAGGCGCTCGTGGAGACGGTCGAGTGGTACCGCACGCACGAATCCTGGTGGCGTCCGCTGAAGGACGGCACGGGCGCGGTGCATCAGTCGGCGTGAGGGGTGCGTTGCTCGCAGCTCCCATCGGAACGTGCGACCCGGCGCTCGTGTGCGACCATCCTGCCGCGCATGAACAGGCCGGGATCGGTCGAGGGACCGATCCCGGCATCATGGACACAGGCGTGTGAAGGAGCGACCGTGAGTCGGCGCTCAGGCCTTGCGGAGGGCGCGACGGCGGAGGATGCCGAGGCCGGAGAGGCCGGCGAGACCGATGAGGGCCGGCGCGGGCAGCGGGACGACGGTGAAGGAGTACGCGAACTGGTTGTTGTTCGTGAACTCGCCGGTCGTGACGACCTCCCAGCTGCTGCCGTTCCAGGTGACGAACTGGAACGTGTCGTCGGCGTTCAGGCCGGGCGTCGTGTTCTGGTACCGGTTGAAGTTGAAGGAGACGAAGTCACCCTCCATGAGGTTCGCCCACGCGAAGGCGTCGCCGTACTTCTGATCGTCCCAGTTGAACGTGCCGGCGGCGACCTGCGTGCCGTTGCCGGGGAGGAAGCTCTGCGTGATGTCCGAGTTCACGTCGTTGATGAAGTCGACGCCGGTGTCCGGCGCGGTGCTCGTCATGCCGAGCGACGAATCGATGTTCGCGGCACCGGAGCCGATCGTGATGTCGTCGACGAGGGTCATCCAGGTCAGACCGTTGTCGGTGTCGGCGAGGATGAAGGTCACCAGGCCGTCGGTGGTGATGCCGTCGGCGTGCAGGTTGTCGTGCACGAGGTTGAGCGCGGCGTTCGTGAAGGTCGGCGTGCCGGCGCCGAAGACGCCCGGGATCGACGTCGACTGCATGTAGACCGGTCCGCCGAGGCCGTCGATCACGACCGTGCCGGCGTGCGCCGAAGCGCCCAGGCCCGCGACCGCGAGAGCCGCGCCAAACATCATCTTCTTGTTCATCATCTTGTTCTCTCTCCAGGGTTCGGCCCGCGGATCCTGCTCCCGCCGGGACCATGATTTCAAACGCTCGAGCAGGGCGTGCCAGGTGTCGTACCGAGGACGCCGGAACTACGGGATCCGCACCGTACGAGTCGCGTAAGTTCCGATACCGCCGACCTTTGGGTGGGTCGGTCCCGAACTCTACCACCGCCCGGAGGATCGCCAAGCGACAGGGGTCGAGCGGCCCGCGATTGGCCGCCGCCGGCGCGGCGCGACGCGCAGCGATCCCCGGGATTCACACCCGCGTCACACTGGGCGCGCCGGGCGGCCGCGGTTCTCGGGCCGGGGGTTCACCACGGAGGCACCGAGACACGAAGCGGAACGTCTGGTCCGGAACGAGAGGACGTCGGATAAGAAAGGTGTTTGTGACGTTTCCGTAGAATGTCGACGCAGGAGGGACGACTCATGTCCGACGCACGGGTGATGATGGAGTACGACGCGAACAAGAAGTCGCCGGTGGTGGCCTATCTGTTGTGGTGGTTCCTGGGGACCTTCGGTGCGCACCGGTTCTACCTGTCGCGGACCGGCAGCGCCGTGACGATGCTCGTGCTCATGGTGGTGTCGACGATCCTGACGGTGATCGTGATCGGCTTCATCGGCCTGGCCGCGCTCGGCGTCTGGTGGCTCGTGGATGCATTCCTGATCCCCGGCATGTCGCGCGAGTACAACCTCGCCCTGGGTCGCGTGCTGGCGCGGTGAGGGGTTCACCACGGAGGCACGGAGGCACGGAGGCACGGAGCGGGAACAGGGTTTGGAAGGAACGTCGCCGGGGGCGTGGGACGTATCGCGCGGGTCATGAACGGAGAGCGCGTCCCGATTCAGGTTCCGATATTCCGAAGATGCGCGCGTCAGGCGGTGATGCCCGTGTCGTCACATGCGTCCGTGCCACGTTCCGAACACCAATGCTCCCTCTCCGTGCCTCCGCGCCTCCGTGGTGAACCCGGTCTCACCAGTCCAGGGTGCCCTGCCAGGCGGCCTTGAGGGTGACGATGGACTCGTCCAGCGAGCCGTCCGTCAGGCGGACGTGTCCGCTGTCGTCGAACGTGCCGATGCGGCGGTGGGGGAGCGGGCCGAGGATTCGCGCCACGTCCGCGAGTTGCGAGGCATCCACTTCCAGCAGGTAGCGGCTCGTTGATTCCGCGAAGCACGCGACGAACGGGTCGAACCCGTCGATCACCGCGTCCGCGTCGAGGGCGAGTCCGAGGTCGCCGGCGAAGGCCATCTCGGCCGCGGCGACGAGCAGGCCGCCGTCTGAACAGTCGTGAGCCGCGTGCACGTGCCCGTCGCGGATGAGTCGATGCACGGCCTGCGCGATGGCCGGGCCGCGCGTGAGGTCGACGCGGGGGAGGTCCGCGTTCATGCCGTCGGTCGAGAAGCACCGGCCGAAGTGCGAGCCGCCCATGGCGTCGTCGGTCGCGCCGACGAGCACGAGCGCGCGTCCCGGGCGCTTCGCGTCCATCGTGCGGCAGCGGGCGATGTCGGGGACGATGCCGAAGCCGGAGATGAGCAGCGTCGGCGGGATGCGGATCGTGCGCCCATCCTCGGCGGTGAACTGGTTGTTCAACGAGTCCTTGCCGGAGATGAACGGCGTGCGGTACGCCATCGCGCCGTCGTAGCACGCCTCCGCGGCGAGCACGAGCGAGCCGAGGCGCTCGGCGTCCTGACAGCCCGGCCAGCAGAAGTTGTCGAGGATCGCGATGCGCGAGGGATCGGTGCCGACGCACACGAGGTTCCGCACGCACTCGTCGATCGCCGCGAGCGTCATGCGGTACGGATCGTCCCGCAGA
>JAGQOI010000235.1 GCA_020427625.1 Phycisphaerales bacterium
ACCTCGACGGCTGGCTCGACTGGGGCGAAGGCGACGTCATCGTCCTCAGGAAGCCGACGACCGCGCCCTGACCGCCGCCGCACCGCACTCCGGACACGTCGCGCCCGCCCTCAGACCCGTCCGGTCGTACCCGCACGACGCACACTCGTGCGCCTTCCGCCGGTGCACCCGACGCCACCCGATCAACGCCCAGCACGCGGTCAGGGCCGCGGGAATCCACAGCGGCAACGCGACCTCGACGAGCGGGCCGCGCCATGACACGCCGGGCAGAATCGTCATCTCGAACGGGTTGTTCGCGATCTCGACCAGCCCGCTCGTCTCGCCCGGATCGTTCGCGGGCAGACGACGCCGGCCAAGGACGATCTCGCCGTCATGCAGCAACGCCCGCCACTGGCTCGCGCCCGTCGTCACCTTCGCTTCCGCGAAGAACAGCAGCGCGAACAGCAACAGCGCGGCACAGAATCCCGCCGAGACGAACCGCACCACGAGGCACGGGCGACACCCCCGTCGTCGGAATGCGCACGCGATCATCGCGGACGTCTCACGATCACGTACGTCGCGAACAGGTTGCCGTCGATGTCCATCGACTGCGGCGGGTCGTTCCACTTCATCGCGCGGGCCATCGCGCGGGCGGCCTCGGTGTCATCGACGTCGAACGCGACCACCTCGAACCCGGCCGCCTCGAAGATCGTCTGCGGGAACGGGCTCGCGCCGTCCGCCCACGGCCGGTAGGGCTCGTCCTCCGGCGCGGGCGCGGGATGAAGGTTGTAGAGGATCGCCAGGCCGCCGGGCTTGAGGATGTCGAACATCGCCTTGACGTACGTCTCGTCATCGACGCCGAGCGTGATGAGCTGCCGCGGCGGCGCCTCGCGCGACGGATGAATGTAGCCTCGCTTCAGCGTGTTCTTCGCGATGAACACGTCGTACCCCTCGCCGACCGCGGCACGGACGTCGTCCTCGCCCGGCCAATGACCGTGCACCAGTGTCACCGTCCCCCGCGCATCGGGCTCACCCTCGGCCGGCGCGGGCCCGATCGGTCCCTGGTCCTGCGGCGTGCTGTAGAGCGCGCGGAGGCGCGTATCGACGTCGACGCCGGTCACGTGGGCGCCGTTCAGCGCGAGCAGGCGCAGATGCCCGATGCCGCCGTACCCGAAGTCGATGATGCGGCGTCCCGCGAGCCCGTCCAGACCGTGCCGCCCGAGCAGATCGATCGCGCGCACATAGGCGATCGGCGAGCCGGACCACGTGAGGTAGTACGCATCGACCGGCAACGGGCGCTCGAGCAGGAAGCGCCGGACCTTCGGGTCCATCTGCACGAGATCGTCGAAGGTGTAGTGCTCGAGCGTGTTCGAGTCGTAGAAGAGGCGACGGGGCTCGGGCTCGGGCAGACGAGCGGTCGCGTCGAGAAAGGCGCGGGCGACGTCGGTCGTCACGAGCGGACCGGCCGCGGCGGCCTCGGCGGCGAACGTGTCGAGCGCCCGCGGCAACTCGCGGAGGTGGTTCCGTGACGCGGCGGGCGGCGGCGTGTCCGGGCGGGTGGTGGGGGGAACCGGCGGCGCGGGCGCGATCGCCATGGCGGCGAGCGGCAGCGCGACGGCGACGGACCATGCGGCGGCGAGGCGAGGGGTCGGCATGTCGGTCCTCCGGGTCATTCCGCCGGCGCGGCGAGGGCGTCGAGTCCGGCGTTGCGCAGGATGGTGCGGAAGTTGTCGCTGAAGACGAAGTTCTCTTCGGGGAACGCCGAGCCGGCGAGGTTCCGGTCGAGGTGACTGAACATGAGATGCACTTCGCCGATGGTCTCCCAGCGGAGGTCGGGATGCACGAGGCGCGAGACGATCCCCCGCGTGG
>JAGQOI010000236.1 GCA_020427625.1 Phycisphaerales bacterium
CGAGGCGGGCGCCGACGCGATCGGACTCGTCGTCGCGCCGGGCTCCCCGCGCCGGCTCTCCACCGCCGATGCCGCATCGATCGCGATCCGGTTGCGCGAACGCGTCACCATCGTCGCCGTCGTGCAGGATCCCCCCCACCTTCGCGACGTCGCCTGGGCCGACGTCGTGCAACTGCACGGGACGGAATCCCCGGCCTTCGTCGCCGCCCACGCATCGTCGACGCGACCGCTCATCAAGGCCCTCCCGTTCGATGCCGCGGAGATCGTCGCGTGGGACGCCGAGACCGCCGTCGCCGCGCTGCTCATCGACAGCCCGCGGGCCGGGGGCGGCGAGCCGTTCGACCACGGCCCGCTGGCGGAACTCGCGCCGTCGATCGCGCATCCGATCATCCTCGCCGGCGGCCTGCGCCCGGAGACCGTCGGCGCGGCGATCGCGCGGGTGCGTCCGCATGGGGTGGATGTGAGCAGCGGTGTCGAGTCGTCGCGCGGGGTCAAGGATGCCGCGCGAATCCGCGAGTTCTGCGACGCCGTCCGCGCCGCGACCTCATGATTCCAGCGGCGTCTTCGTCTTGCGCACGAGCCGGATGCCGTCGATCCGGAGCGCCCGGTCGACGGCCTTGGTCATGTCGTACACCGTCAGCGCCGCGACGCCGACGGCCGTCAACGCCTCCATCTCGACGCCCGTTCGCGCGGTGATCCGCGCCGTCGCCTCGATGCGGAGTCGATCCGGCGCGGCACGCTCGAACGCGACCGACACGGCGTCGAGCGGCAGCGTGTGACACAGCGGAATGAGCGCATCGCAGCGCTTGGCCGCCTGGATGCCCGCGATGCGCGCCACCGCGAGCGCCTCGCCCTTCGGCAGGTCGCCGCGCATGACGAGATCCAGCGTCGCCGGCGCCGCGATCACGAATCCCTCGGCGACGGCTTCACGGTGCATCGGCGGCTTCGCGCCGACATCGACCATGTTCGCGCGTCCCTGGTCGTCCACGTGAGACAGTCCGTCGGTCATGCGAGTTCCGCCTCCGTCCATGATGCTTCGTCGGCGAAGACGATGCGCCCGCCGACCACCGTCATGATGACGCGTGGCACGTCGCGGGACCAGTCGGTGGTGAAGGGATCCCGATCGAGGACGACGAAATCCGCCAGGCGCCCGGGCGTCAGGCGCCCACGATCGTCGCAGGCCAGGCCGGTCGCGGCACCGGCGGTATAGGCTGTCAGCGCCTCGTCGACGGTCAGGTTCTGGTCGACGAGACACGGCTCGTCGTCGACCGTGAGACCGGTCACCGCGGCCCGGATGCCGAGCATGGGATCGGCGGACACGACCGGCCAGTCGGAACCGAACGCGAGCGTCGCGCCGGCGTCGAGCAGGCGACGGAACGCGAAACTGCCGGCCAGACGTGCCGGGCCGACGCGGGATGCGAGCATGCGACCGTCGTCCGCCTTGTGCAGCGGCTGCATGCTCGCGATGCGCCCGCGCAGGCGCGGCACGTCGGCGAGGTCCAACTGCTGCATGTGCTCGAATCGAACGTGCGCGCCGGGAGGAAGCGCCTCCGCGACGTCCAGCGCGAGTCGAGCCGCGGCATCGCCGATGGCATGCATCGACGGCGAGAACCCCCGCGCCGCGACCGCCGCGATCCAGTCCTGAAGCAGTCCCCGCTCCGCGAGTTCGACCCACTGGCCGGAGCGATCCGGCGCGTCGGCGTAGGGCGACCGCAGGCGCGCGGTGCGCGACCCGAGCGTCCCGTCGAGGAACGACTTGTAGCCGAGCACGGCGAGGCGGTCGTCGTTGCGGAATGCCTCGCCGTACTCGAAATCGAGCGGCCAGTCCCGGTCGAGCAGCGTGATGACGACCCGCAGGTCGAGCGATTCACGCAACGGCTCGAGGACGTCGCGCACGACGGCGCCGTACTCCATGGAACCGACCGTCGTCACGCCGAAGCGATGGAGTCGGGCGGCGGCGGCGCGGGTGAGTTCGCGACGGGTCGCGGCGTCGGGACGCGGCAGGAGCGGGTTGACGAGGGTCCAGGCCGCGGACTCGACCATGAGTCCGGTCGGCGCTCCCGTGCGCGGATCGCGCCGGACCTCGCCGCCCGGCGGATCGTCGAGGGTGACGCAGCGGGCGAGGACGGCATCGTTGACGAGGGCGACATGGAGGTCCGAGCGCAGGCACACGCACGGGCGGTCGCCGGCCGCGCGAAGCCAGGACGAGTCGGGCGTCACGTGATCCGGCCAGTTCGACTCCGACCAGCCGCCGGCGAGCAGCCAGGCGTCGGGCGGCAGCGCGGCGTGTCGTTCGGCGACGGCGTGTTCGAACGCGTCGCGCGAGCGCACCGTGGAGAGGTCGAGTTGTGCCGCCGTCTCGGCCCCCTGGACGAGGTGCAGATGACTGTCGATGAGGCCGGGAAGCACCGTGCGTCCGCGCAGGTCTATAATCCGCTCGCCCGCGGGCGGGGCGTCCAGCGCGGCGATTCGTCCGTCGCGCGAGTGCATCGAGGACGCGCGGCCGTTCGCCGCGTCGGCCGTCCAGATGACTCCGTTGGTCCAGCACCTTGACTCCGACACGGCGTCGGAGTGTACCGGAAAGCCCCCATGCTCATGCGTTGCGCGTCGTCGCTGGTTCTCCTGCCCCTTGCGGGCGTCCTCATGCTGGGCGGGTGCGACCGGTCCGCCTCGGATGTCGCGGCGCCGACGGTGACGACGCGCCCGGCCGATCCGGCGGCGTCGTCGGAGACCGGCGGGATCCAGTCGTGGAAGCCGTCGCGGGATCCGCGGATCGCGTCGTTTCTCGGACTCGAGACGACGAAGCCGGTGATGTGGATCGAGCATCCGCCGCTGGGTGCGGACCGCATCACGCAGTTCACGATTCCGGGCGTTCCGCCGGCGGAGGCGGCTCATCTGATCGTGTTCCATTTCGACGAGACGGGCGGCGGGCCGCTCGACCTGAACATCCGGCGCTGGGAGGCCC
>JAGQOI010000237.1 GCA_020427625.1 Phycisphaerales bacterium
CTCGGCCCTGGGATACGTCAGCCCCGCCGAGTTCGAGAGGTCAGCCTGACGGGCACGCTTGGGTGTCCACCGTTCGTGGGGAACCTCAAAGCCACCCGATCATTCGGGCGGCCCGCCTCACGATCCGAACCCCAAAATGCATTCTCCGTGCCCTCCGTGCCTCCGTGGTGAACCCCCTGATCAGCGCCCGTCGACGAGGTCCCAGATGCCGCCGAGGATCGAGCCCTCGCCCTGGCGCTTGCCGCCGCCCTGGGGTGCCGCGGCATAGATTCGTCCGGCCAGCCGGCTGAACGGCAGGGTCTGGAGCCAGACGACGCCCGGTCCGCGCAGCGTCGCGTAGAACAGTCCCTCGCCGCCGAACAGTTTGTTCTTGATGCCCTTCACGAACTGGATGTCGTAGTCCACGCTCGTCTCGAACCCCACGATGCAGCCGGTGTCGACGCGCAGCGTCTCGTTCGGCCCGAGCGCCCGCCGGAGCACGGATCCGCCCGCGTGCAGGAACGTGAGGCCGCCGTCGCCGTCCGGCGCCGTGATGCGTTGCAGGATGAACCCCTCGCCGCCGAAGAACCCGACGCCGAGCCGGCGCTGGAACGCGATGTCGACGTCGATCCCCCGCGCGCCGCACAGGAACGCGTCCTTCTGACAGATCACCGTCCCGCCGTGATCGCCGAGTTCGACCGGCACGACGTGCCCGGGATACGGCGACGCGAACGCGACGTCGCGACGAACGTTCGCGCCGTTGGCGAACACCGTGATGAAGAAGCTCTCGCCCGTGATGAGACGCTTGCCGGCCTTGAACAGCCGCCCGAACAGCCCGCCCTCGTCGCGCATGCTCAGCGACGTCGCCATCTCCACGCCGTCCTCCATGTACATCATCGCGCCCGCCTCCGCGACGACCGCCTCGTCCGGGTCGAGCGTGATGACGACGGCCTGGAGATCGTCGCCGATGATCTGGTAGTCGATGACGTCCGTGGGCATATGCGCGGCCTTTCAAATGAGACATGGTGCGGTACGCACGATCTATCGTAGAACCGCCCCCCGTCTTTCGTCGATTCGGCCCACACGTCCCACACAACCCCCGCCGGGACACGCCAGACCCGATCCGAACGGTCGTGAGGGTCAGGCGGAATCACCCCGAACGCTGTCCCGGTCCTGCCGTCTGGGCGCGGCCGCCGGGCGCCGTCCGCCCGGTCCGATGTTGCGGTCCGGCCCGGCGCATCCGAAGATCGTGACGTGACCACACCGTCCGACACCCACGAGCCGGTCCGTGGCCGTCTCTGGCTCCTGTTCCCGCTGCTCCTGGCGGGTGCCTGTGTCTGGGCGGCCGTCGCCATCGGCACCGACCAGTGGACGGACTGGTTCCTCCATCCCGCCCGCATCCCCGAACCGGCGACCACCCGTGAGGGCGCGTCGTTGTTCCGCCTGATGCTGCCCGTCGCCGCCGTCGCGCTCGTGCTCGGCGGCGTGATCTTCCACACCCTCGATCCCGGACGCGTGCGCCGGCGCGATCGACCCACCGGCACGCCCGGCGAGACGCTGCTCATCCTCGTCACGATGACCCTCGCGCTCGTCGCGCGACTCCCCCGCCTCACCGAGAGCCTGTGGTACGACGAACTCGCGTCGTACATCTCCTACGGCAGCCAGGGACCCGGCCCGATCGTCGCGAACTACTTCGATCCGTCGAACCACATCCTCCAGACGCTGCTGTCGTGGGCGTCGGTCCGGTGGATGACGCCGCTCGTCGGCGACGACGCGATCGCGCTGCGTCTGCCCGCCCTCGTCTTCTCCGTGCTCACCGTCCTCGCGATGTACCTGTGCGTCCGCCGCGTCGCCGAGGCGCGGGTCGCGGCGGTCGCGGCGCTGCTCGTCGCCATCCTGCCCGTGTCCGTCCTGTCCGGCGTCGAGGCGCGCGGGTATGCGATCATGATCTTCTTCGCGGCGGCGTCCACCGCGGCGCTGCTCGGCGCGATCGAGCGCCGCTCGGGCTGGCGCTGGATGGTCTACGCGATCCTCGCCGCCCTCGGCGTCTGGGCCCACGTCGTGACGATGTTCGTGTTCGCCGGTCACGCCTGCGTGCTCGTCGCGATGCTCGCCCGACGCGACGCGCGACGAGCCGCGCTCGCCGGACTCTGCGCCGTCATCCTCGCCGCCGTCCTCGCCGCCCTGCTCTACGCGCCCGCCCTGCCCGACCTGCTCGCCCAGCGCGAGACGTTCGCGGCCATGGACGGCGACGAACCCTCACCCTTCGGCATCGAAGGCCGACACCTCCTCCTGCAACTCGGTGGCTCATGGACCTGGTGGGCGAGCATCCCCACCGGCGCCGTCGCCTGCATCGGACTCGTCGCCGGACTGCGACGCGAGCCGACCCGGTGGCTCATCGTCGCGTCGCTGCTCGGGCTCCCGCTCTTCGTTGCGACCGTCATCGCCCTCGACTCGTGGCTCTACGCACGCTTCGCGCTCTTCGCACTGCCGGGCACCATCGTGCTCGCCGCCCTCGGCGTCGATGCCCTCTGGCAACGCAGGCGACTCGTCGGGTTGATGGCGCTCATGACGGTGTGTCTCGCGTCCGCGATGGACGTGCTCACGCTCCCGCCCAAACAGCCGCTTCGCGACGCCGCGATGGTCGTCCACGATCGCGCCGAACCCGGCGACACGGTGCTCGTGGTCGGTCTCGCCCATCGCGTCATGGCCTACTACCGCGGCGACGTGCGCTTCGCCTACAGCCTGCATCACGGCGAGCGACTCCCCCGCGAGCTCGAACTCGTCGACCCGACGTGGATCATCGTCATGTACCCGGGACACGTCTCGCCCGA
>JAGQOI010000238.1 GCA_020427625.1 Phycisphaerales bacterium
CATCCATCGCACCGACGGCGAGACCGCGACCGACGAGATCGAGCCCCTCGTCGCCGACGAGCCGATCGAGACGTTCGCGACCGGCCAGGAACGCCTCGCCCGCGGCTGCCTCCGGTTCGCGCACGCGATCGTCCCGAACTTCCAGGTCCACTGGCTCGCCGACACGATCAACCAGGACCACGTCATCCCCCGGTCGTACGTCGTCGGGTCGATGTCGTACGGCGCCCTGAACATCGGCGCGATCCTCGGCATCGCGGTGATCCTCTTCCAGCGCCGCGAAGTCGGCTGAGCCGGACGCCCGTCGTCCCACGACCGCGCGACCGCCGCCGCCTATCATGGCCGTCATGAGTGTGCCCCCCTCCGAATCCACCCGGGCGATCCGCGTGCGCGGCGCCCGCGAGCACAACCTCCGCGGGCTGGATGTCGACATCCCGCGCGACCACCTCGTCGTCATCACCGGCGTCTCCGGGTCCGGCAAGAGTTCGCTCGCGTTCGACACGATCTTCGCCGAAGGTCAGCGGAAGTACATGGAATCGCTCAGCGCCTACGCGCGGCAGTTCCTCGACCAGATGCAGAAGCCCGACGTCGAGTCGATCGAAGGCCTGCCCCCCACCATCGCCATCGAGCAGCGATCCGGCGGCCACAACCCCCGATCCACCGTCGCGACGACGACGGAGATCTACGACTATCTCCGCGTCCTCTTCGCCCGCTGCGGCGAGCCGCGCTGCTGGACGCGGACGGGCGGGACGGACGCGAATCCGACGTTCTGCGACCAGCCGATCGCGGGCACGGCGGCATCGCAGATCATCGATCGTCTGCTGGCGAGTCCGGCCGGATCGCGTCTGGTGATCTGTGCCCCGGTCGTGCGCGGGCGCAAGGGGTATCACCGGGAGATCTTCGAGGGTCTTCGTCAGCAGGGGTACGTCCGGGCGCGGGTGAACGGGACGATTGTCGACCTGCGGGACGGTCTGAAGGAGGACTCGGACAATCCGTTCGGGCTCGGTCGCTACGAGCAGCACACGATCGAGGCGGTGGTCGACCGGATCGCGATGGGCGACGACGTGCGTTCGCGTCTCGCCGACTCCGTCGAGACGGCGCTGAAGTTGTCGGACGGCCTGCTGACGGTGCTTGTCGAGCAGGACGGCGCGTGGGTGGAGCATCGGTTCAGCGAGCGGTTCTCGTGTCCGGACCATCCGGAGTGCGCGCTGGACGAGCTTGAGCCCCGCATCTTCTCGTTCAACTCGCCGTACGGCGCGTGCCCGCGCTGCGACGGTCTGGGGGAGATCAGCGAGTTCGCGGAGGCGCTGGTGATCCCGGATCCGTCGACGTCGATCGAGGACGGCGCGATCGAGCCGTGGCGCAAGAACGGGCGCCGCATGAACATCTACTACAACCGCGTGCTCCGTCGCGTCGCCCGCGACCTCGACATCCCGCTGGACGTGCCGTTCAAGTCGCTCACGGCGAAGATCCGTCGCCTCGTGATGCACGGGACGACGGAGGCGGACCAGTCGAAGCTCGGCGTGCGCTTCGAGGGCGTCATTCCCAACCTGCGGCGGCGCTACGAGAACTCCGAAAGCGATCACGTCCGCGAACGCCTGCGGGCGTACATGAACGGCACGCCGTGCCCGGACTGCCGCGGACGCCGCCTGCGCGAGGCGTCGCTGCACGTGTACCTCGCGAGCGGATCCCTGCGGGTGAACATCGCCGACGTCACCGACATGACGATCGACCAGGCGATCGGGTTCTGCGAGACGCTCGATCTGAGCGACGAGCGCCGGACGATCGCCGCGCCGATCCTCAAGGAGATCGCGTCTCGACTCGGGTTCCTCAGCGCGGTCGGCCTGAACTACCTCACGCTCGGACGCACGAGCACGACCCTGTCGGGCGGCGAGGCGCAGCGGATCCGGCTCGCGACGCAGGTCGGGTCCGGTCTCGTCGGCGTCTGCTACGTCCTCGACGAACCGACCATCGGCCTGCACCAGCGCGACAACGCCCGCCTCATCGGCACGCTCCGACACCTCGCCGACATCGGCAACACCGTCATCGTCGTCGAACACGACGAAGGCATGATGCAGGCGGCCGACCACATCATCGACATCGGGCCCGGTCCCGGCCGGCACGGCGGCACGGTCGTCTCGACGGGCACGTTCGCCGACATCTGCATGGACGAACGGTCGCTCACGGGACGCTATCTCTCCGGCGCCCGCGGGCTGCCGGTTCCGACGACGCGGCGCGACCTCGCTGCGAATCCGGCCATCGTCGTGAAGGGCGCGCGGGCGAACAACCTCAAGTCGATCGACGTGTCGTTCCCGACCGGCGGACTCATCTGCGTCACCGGCGTGTCGGGATCGGGCAAGTCGACGCTCGTGAACGAGATCCTGCTGAAGGCGACGAAGCGCCATCTGCACGGATCGCGCGACCTGCCGGGCCCGCACACCCGCATCACCGGACTCGCCCGCATCGATCGCGTCGTCGAGGTCGACCAGTCGCCGATCGGACGAACGCCGCGCTCGAACCCGGCGACGTACACCGGCATCTTCGACGACATCCGCAAGTTGTTCGCGCAGTCGAAGGAGTCGCGGATCCGCGGGTACCAGCCGGGGCGGTTCAGCTTCAACGTGAAGGGGGGCCGGTGCGAGTCGTGCCAGGGCCAGGGCATGAAGAAGATCGAGATGCACTTCCTGCCGGACGTGTTCGTCGAGTGCGAGACGTGCCGCGGGTCGCGGTACAACCGGGAGACGCTCGAGGTGACGTACCGGCACCGCACGATCTCGGACGTGCTGCATCTCACGGTGGAGGAGGCGGTGGACTTCTTCGAGGCGCACCCGCGGATCTCGCGGATGGCGACGTGCCTGCGGGACGTCGGTCTCGCGTACGTGCAGCTCGGCCAGCCGTCGACGACGCTGTCGGGCGGCGAGGCGCAGCGGATCAAGCTCGCGAGCGAACTGGGGTCCGCCTCGACCGGGCGCACGCTGTACGTGCTCGACGAGCCGACGACGGGACTGCACTTCAGCGACGTCGAAAAACTCCTCGGCGTGCTCCAGCGCCTCGCCGACGCGGGCAACACGCTCGTCGTCATCGAGCACAACCTCGACGTCATCAAGTGCGCGGACTGGATCGTGGACCTCGGGCCCGAGGGCGGCGACGGCGGCGGCACGGTGGTCGCGACGGGACGGCCGGAAGAGGTCGCCGCGGTCCGGGCGAGTCACACCGGCCGCTTCCTCGGACCGATTCTCCAACCCGCCTCGCGACGGCGCCAGCCCGTCCGGGCGTGAATTTGGGGAGGATTCCGGCGTCCGGCGCTGGCGATCCCGCGGATTCGTGGCACACTCCACCCGGGCAGATCGATCTCCGACTCCGCGCACATTCGTCGAGAAGGGATCGCCATGCGATTGTTCAGGAACCGTGCCGCCGCCGGCAGCGAACTCGCCCACGACCTCTCCTACTTCGCCTCGGACGACCCGATCGTCCTCGGCATCCCGAACGGCGGTGTTCCCGTCGCGTCGGTGGTCGCACAGGCGCTCAAGGCGCCGCTGGACATCCTGCTCATCTCGCGCCTCCACTCGCCGAAGGGTGGCCGCCACATCGTCGGCGCGGTGGACGAG
>JAGQOI010000239.1 GCA_020427625.1 Phycisphaerales bacterium
AAAGGCGGGACACCAGATGACGCAGAACGCCGCCCCGGGCATGCTCTCCGGCCCGGCCGTCATGATCATCAGCGCCGTGCTGTTCGGATACTTCGGCTTCGGCACGACCTGGCTCACGACGAGCGCGATCACCGGGCAGGTCCTGTTCTTCGTCGTGCTCTGGGAGTGGACGCTGAAGGGCTCGGCGATCGCGTTCGCGCTCTGTGCCGCCGTCACGTTCGTGCGCCCGTTCGCGGGCAACGCGCTCTACGCGGTGCTCGGCCTCATCAGTGCCGCGGCGATGGTGCTCGTCCTCGTGCTCGATCTCGCGGACACGCAGCACACGGTGGGGAGTCCGTGGCTCATCGGCATCTTCGCGGCGTGGAACGCCTACGGGTCGTGGGGGTCGATCACCGATCTCCGGCGCGTCGCCGCGGCGTCGAGGCACGATGCCCGGGACGAGCGGCCGTGAAGCGTATGCTCGGCGCGATCATTGGGCTCGTCGTCACGGTCCTCGTCGTGAGCATCATCTGGACGGTCGTGAGTCCGGGCGGCGGACCGATGGGCGCGCTGCTCGGTCTCGGGCGCGGCGCGATCGAATCGTGGTGCGATGCGCAGTTGCGGGCGATCGCGGCCAACGCACTGCGTCCGACGCTCGACTACAGCCGCCTCGAACTCGAACTGCCCGCGACCGCGATCCTCCACGACGTCACGCTGACGGACGGGGACGACACGGTCATCGCGATCGACGCGCTGCGCGTCGCGCTCACCGAACTGCCCCGGACCGGCACGCCGCTGGTCATCGCCGGCGTCGAGGCGACGCACCCGCGGGTGCGCCTCATCCGCGGGTCGGACGGCGGGTTCGCGGGGTTCTCGAACCTCATCCGCAGCACGACGGGCGAGGTCACGCCCGACGGCGGGTCGACGCGCCCGAGCGACGTGTTCGCGATCCGACGCATCCGGCTGTCGGACATCGTGCTCACGATCGAGATGCCGGACGTCGACACGATGCGCCTCGACGGGATCGACATCGATCTCAAGACGACGCCCGAGGCGGGCGACCCGGGCTGGTACGCGTTCGACGTCGCGCTCGAACCGAAGATCCCCTTCCGGGTCGACGCGACGGGACGCTTCTCGATCGACACGGCCGAACTCGAACTCGCGCACTCGCTCGTCGAGGTGATGCTCGACGAGGCGCAGTACGCGACCCTGCCCGGCGTCGTCCAGCCGTGGCTGCGCGAGCACCAGGTGCAGGGTCATCTCGAACTCGGCGTCACCGGCACGGTCGCGCTCGCCGATCCGACCGCCGGCACGCTCGACCTCAGTGCGCACGCGACGACCGTGCGCTACGTCGCGGGCGAGTACCTGGGCGTGCTCGACTCGCTCGACGTGCAGGCGACGATGGAGGACGGAGCCGCGCGGCTCACCTACGCGGTCGGGTCGCTGCTCGGCGGCAACGTCACGCTGGCGGGCTCGATGAACCTGTCGGGGGAGCGTCCGCTGGAGGCGACGGTGCACGCGGAGGGCCTTCGTCTGGAGAACATCCTCGTGCCGCAGGCGGGCGTCCCGCCGCGGTTCGCGGGCAAGATCGGTCTGGAGGCGGTCGCGACGATGGCGGCGGGCACCGGGGTGCGGACGCTGGGCGGAGACGGTCACGTCACCCTGCGGGAGGGTCGTCTCGGGGGCGTGCGCCTGTTCGAGACGCTGCGGTCGATGGCGGGCTTCAAGACGCGCGACGATGCGGTCGGCCGGGATCGCGGCGACGCGGACTTCACGATTCATCCGACCCACCTGGCGTTCACGAACCTCGACGTGGTCGCGGAGCCCAACGCCGTGCGTGGCGAGGGGGAGCTCGACTATGACGGCACGATCGACTTCCGCGTGAACGCCGGGCCGCTCGAGCGACTCCAGCGGATCGTGCCGGTGATCGGCGACCTCATCGGCAAGGTGTCGGACCAGCTCGTCACGTACCACCTTACCGGACACCTCTCGGATCCGACGTTGACGGTGCGTCCGCTCGGGGTGGGCGCGACGGCCGCGGTCCGCGAGCCGGTGGACGACTGAAGGCCGATGACAGGATCGGCGGGATCGGGGGTCCGCGCAGGCGGTACAGTCTGTCCGGGCGGCACCTGTTCGGCCCGCGGGAATCCGCGCGGCGGTCGTCAAGCCGGGGTTCGGGACGGTCGACCAGACTGGAGTCGGCCGGCGCGGAACGTCCGCGGCGACCGGCAGGTCTCGCCGACGTCGACCTGGGAGTGTCCATGACCGACACGAAACGCGCTGCGCGGGTGACGGCCGCGTCGTCGGATCACGGCGTCGGCGACAGCCGCCGCGACGCGGACGGCGTTCCGTTCGACCGGTTCGTCGCGCTGGTCCTGCTCGTCGGCGACGGCGGCGTGAGCGCCGTGCAGGTGCTTCGCGCGACCGAGTTGTCGCCGACCGGGATCTGCGTGAAGTCCAAGCAGATGATGCATCCGCAGACGCAGGGCGCGATCCAGATCATGCGACAGGACGGCACGTTCGCGATCATCGGCGTCGAGGTGCGACACTGCCAGTACGTGGGCGACCTCGCGCACGCCATCGGCCTGCGCTTCGTCCCGCTGCACGAGCGCTTCCGCACGACCGATTTCCTCGACGACGACGGACGCATGCCGCTGCTCGATCGACGCCTCTCGCTCTGAGCGCGCCCGGGCCGGCCGCGGTATCCTGTGCCCCGGAGGCGAGGCATGATCACCCGCGAAGAGGACGGCTACTGGATCGAACTGCACGAGACCGTCGCCGTGCACCACGAGGAGGTCTTCGCGGCGCTCACGACGACCGCGGGACTCATCCGGTGGTTTCCCGTCAACGTCGAGATCGATCTGCGCCCCGGCGGACTCATCGTGTTCGGCTGGGACGCGACCTTCAAGCATCGCACCTCCGTCGCCATCCTCGACTACGACCCGGGCGGGACGGTCGTCTGGGACTGGTGCGCGGCTCATCACGACATTCACGCCCCGCTCTACTGGACCGTCGAGCCGCAGGTCGAGGAGGGATCGC
>JAGQOI010000240.1 GCA_020427625.1 Phycisphaerales bacterium
GACTTCACCTCCGGCGCCGGCGCGTTCGACGGGTCCTACTTCATCCTCCTCGACCGCTACGCCGACGGCGGACCCTACCACTGGGCCGTGCAGATCCAGGCCCGCGCCGGCGACGGCATGCTGCGCGTCTATCACGGCAACGGCATCAACACGATCAACGTCCCCTACGCGACCGACCGATGGGTGAAGATTCAGACGATCATCGACCTCGACGATGACTGGACCCGCATCTACTACGACGATGCGCTCGTCACCGAGTACGAATGGACGGGCGGCGTCCTCGGCGAGGGCGGCGGCGCGCTCGACGTCGCCGCGGTCGACCTCGAAGCGAACGGGACCGGACCCGTCTTCTACGACGATCTGCGACTCGAACCCGTCACCGGCTGCGGCGACGAGGACGGACTCACGAGCGACGCCGACGGCGACGAACTCGACCTGCTGGCGGAGACGATCCTCGGCACCGATCCGTGCAGCGAAGACACCGACGAGGACGGGGTGAACGATGCCGCCGACAACTGCCGCCTGACGTTCAACCCCGACCAGGCCGACGGCGACGGGGACGGGATCGGCGACGCGTGCGATGCGTCGACGATCATCATCGGCGATCTCAACGGCGACGGCGGCGTCGATCCGACCGACCTGGCGATCCTCCTCGGCGCGTGGGGTCCGTGTCCCGAGCCGTGCGAGCCGGATCTGAACGGCGACGGCGACGTGAACGCCGCGGACCTCGCCGCGCTGCTCGGCGCGTGGAGTTGACGGTGGTCCGCGAACCGGGTCGCGAGCGGGCGCGTCACGGACGACGCGTCAGCGCGCGGGGCGCCAGAGTTCGACGAGCACGGCGAGCAGCGAGAGCGTCGCGGCACCGCCGAACATCGTGCCGCCGATGACGATGAGCCAGGCGAATCCCACGGCATCGCGAGTGAGCCACTGCCCGGCCAGATCGCCGAGCAGGCCGACCCCCATGAGCCCGATCATCAGGCCGGCGAACCGACGGCGCCAGGTCGTCGCGAGGAGCAGCCCGCCGATGCCCAGCGCGAGCGTCGCCAGCGCGAGGGTATGGGCATGCAGCGACGCGATGATGATCTCGTCGCCGGTGCGGCTGATCTCTCGCGCGAACGCGACGCTCTTCACGTCGTCCCAGTATTCGAGCGGGACGCCGCCGCCCGTCTTCGACGCCCCCTGCCGATCGTGACACGACAGGCAGTGCGCCGCGATGATCTCCGCCGGTGCCGCGTCGCCGAGATCGAGATTGTCGTAGTCGCTGCTGATCCGGTCGCCGGAGAGCCAGGTGAGCAGGACGGTCCGGTCGGCGTCCGCCAGCGCGGCCGCGCCGGCGACCTCGGCCGGGTGATTCGCTTCGAGGGCGCGCCGCAGCGGTGCCTCGCTGTTCAGGCCGTGATAGGCGCCGCGCACATCGTCCATCGAGAGCCCGGGTCGCTCGTCGCGGTTCTCGTGATGATCGACGACGTGCCGGAACGACGCGGCGAGTCCGCCGAGCATGACGAGCACGATGCAGGTCAGACCGACGCGGCCGAGGACGTGGATCGTTCGGAGTCGGAAGGGCGAATCGGGCGAGGGATGTCCCATGATGCGGCGTACTCAGAGGGTGATGGCGACGGTCGTGCCCCGCCGCGTCGCCTCGTGGGCGGCGATGCCGACGGCGGTGGCTCGGGCGGCCTCGTCCATCGAGCACGCGACGGGCGCGCCTTCGAGGACGGACTTCAGGAAGTCGCCGATCGCGTAGTAGAGCGGCGGGTTGGGCAGTCCGACGCCGTCCTTGAGTCGGCCCTGGGCCGCGAGCTGGGTCGCATCGGCGATGAGGGTGATGCCTTCCTCGTTGTGGAACTGCTGCCGGTTCGCGTAGACCTCCCAGCCCTGCGTCGGCGCATCGGCCTCCTTGAACATCCAGCCGGCGGTCCACGCGAGCTTGATCGACGCATTGCTTCCGCAGAACACCTCGTGCTGACCTTCGAAGGAGTTCGCCAGCGTCGCGTCGTAGCGCAGCGTCACGCCGCTGGGGAACGTGAGCACGCATTCGATCGTGTCGTGCACGTCGCGCCCGTCGTCGTGGACGCGGATCGTGCCCGAGCCCCGGACCGACGTCGGGTACTCGCTCGTGTACCAGTGCACGACGTCGAACTGCTGGGTGCCGATCTCGCCGGCGAGCCCGATCGAGCGTTCGCCGTCGAGGCGCCAGTTCAGTTCGCGCTCGCGGCCGGGATCGGACGCGGGCGAGCGCCAGGTCGTCTTGCGGTGGTACTGCGCCCGCATCGTGATGAGATCGCGCACCGAGTCGGAGCGGTAGAACGTGCGGGCGAGCTGGTAGATGGGGTTCGATCGACCCTGGAGACCCGCCTGGCAGACGCGCTGCGACGCCCGGGCCGCCTGCACCATGGCCGCGCAGTCCTCGACCGTCGACGCCAGCGGTGCCTCGCAGTACACGTGGCGCTGCGCCTCGATCGCGTCGATGGCGATGGCCCGATGCAGGTGCGTCGGCGTCGCGACGAACACCGCCTCGACGTCCTTGCGCCGGTCGAGCAACGCGCGGTGATCCGCGAACGCCTCCGCGCCCGGCGCCCGCCGGACGCCCGAATCGAGGCGACGCTCGTCGCGATCGCACAGCGCCACGACCTCCACCGCCTCCATCTTCTGGAGTTCCCCGAGCAGCGCCCGTCCCTGACGCCCGGCGCCGATCACCGCGACCGGAAGCGGCGCGCCGGTCACGCGCGGCAGCGCCGAGGCGAGTTCCGGCAGCAGCGTGATCGCCGCGAGCGCGGCACCGCCGTGACGAATGAACGAACGACGATCACAA
>JAGQOI010000241.1 GCA_020427625.1 Phycisphaerales bacterium
GCGTCCGCCCAGGACGACGCGGCACCGGCCCTGGACGCCGCGGTGGAGGCCGGGCGTCCGGGCCCGCATCACAAGATCCTCCAGGTCCTCGAGGGACGGTTCGAGGCGTCATTCCACATCTGGATGGCGCCCGGCGACCCGCCGCTGAGCACGCGCGGCACGATCGAGCGCACGTCGGTCTTCGACGGGCGCTATCTCCGCGAGTCGGTCCGAACCGCGGACGAGGGCATCGGCGCGTTCGAGGGTCTCGGCTTCATCGGCTACGACAACGCCGAGGGTCGATACGTCAACGTGTGGATGGACAGCATGTCGACCGGCATCGCGCTGGAGTACGCGACCTACGACGTCGGTCAGCGGACCTTCCGATTCGTCGGCATGCACCGCGACCCGGCGACCGGGCGCGTGGTCCACACCCGGAGCACCTTCGACGTGTCGAATCCGGATCGACAGATCCTCACGTCCTACGCGACCGGTCCCGACGGCGCCGAGTACAAGTCGTTCGAGGGCGTCGCCGAGCGGATCCGATGACGCGACGCCGTCGCCGGTTCCTCGGCGCGGGCCTCGTCGCGACCATGCTCGTCGGCGGTGCGTTCGCGCTCACGCAGTACGAGTCGTACACGTCGCTGTACGACGCCGCGTACGTCGGCAGCGCGGCCTGCGGCGAGTGTCACACGCAGGTCTACGACCAGTGGCGGAACTCGCCCCATGCGCTCATGGTGCGCGAGGCCTCCCGGAGCACGGTCGTCGGCGACTTCGGGGATCATGCGTGGACGCTTCCGGCATCGGCGCGGCGTTCCGCGGCCGACGCCGCGCCGGTCGCCCGCATGCGGTTCGACGGCGACGTGCCGGTCATGTCGTTGCTCGATCCGTCGACCGGCGCGATGGACGACTTCACGATCGACCTCGTCGTCGGGTTCCAGTACCGGCAGACGTATCTCCATCGGGAGCCGGGCGGGGTGTACCGGCGCCTGCCGCTGCAATGGTCGGTCGCGCGTCAGGCGTTCGTTCCGTACTGGAATTTCCAGGAGGGCAGCACGCCGTCGGCCGCGGATCTGCGGGCGCAGATGTTCACGCACAACTCCGCGTGGAACCTGTTCTGCGCGCGGTGTCACGTGACGCACCTCGACATCGCGTCGAAGGACGAGCATCACCTCGTCGCCGACACGTCGTGGGTCGAGCCCGGGATCGGGTGCGAGGCGTGTCACGGTCCCGGCAGCCAGCACGTGAACTACTTCGCGCACAACTACGTGAACCGTGTCGCCGCGTTCGTGAACAACAAGGCGCGCGGGGAACCGGTCGCGTACATCGCATCGGGCCCGAAGCTCGAGCGCGGCCAGGACCTGAGCGTGTGTTCTCGCTGTCACGGCCCGGACATCATGCTCGCGTCGACGGAGGCGTACCGGCAGTACGAGCCCGGGTACAGTCGGGAGGGTCGGATCAACGACCTCTCGCCGCACTTCAAGGAGTATCCGCTCCAGCCGGGCCGGACCGATCCGACGGTGGAATGCTGGGCGGACGGGCGTCCGAAGGGGATCGGGATGCTGTTCCGGTCGTTCATCGAGTCGGCGTGCCACGACGGCGGCGAGGCGCGGTGTCATGACTGTCACGACCCGCACATGAACAAGCTCCCGCAGAAGCCCGGCCTGCTCGAGGCGTCGGCGGCGAGCAACGCGTACTGCCTGGCGTGTCACGACGCATATCGGGGCGCGGCGGCGATCGCGGCGCACACGCATCATGCGTCCGGGACGGCGGGATCGTTCTGTTATGACTGTCACATGCCCCGCGAGATCCTGAATCTCGTGTCGGGCACGCGTCGGTTCACGCGAACGCACATGATGAGTTCGATCCCGGATCCGCGGTCGTCGATCCGGTACGGCGTGGAGGCGGCGCCGAACGCGTGCAACGAGTGCCACGCGGACCGGAGTCCCGCGTGGGCGTTGGCGCGGATGCGGGACTGGTGGGGCGACGGCGACGTCGACGGATCGGACTGATGGGCGCGATGGACTCGACGGAGCTGATCTGTCATCGATGCGGCGCGTTGCTCCATCGCGGTGACGGGTCGTTTCACGTCGTGCGGATCGAGGCGTTCGCGGATCCGTCGCCGCCGGAGGAGGAGATGGAGTCGTCGGGCGCGGCAACGGTGGAGTCGCTGCTCGCGGAGGCGAGTTCGTATTCTGCGCAGGAGTTCATGGACCAGGTCTATCGTCGGCTGGAGCTTCGTCTGTGTCGTCGGTGCTATGCGGCGTGGATCGAGGATCCGACGGGTTCGGGGGTTCCGGGGTCCGGCGGGTAGCGGGCGGGCCTCCATGATCGGTGCGCGCACGCGATCAAAACAGAACAACCCCGTCGCGAGCGACGGGGTTGTCGATAGAACGTAAACAGTTGGGAGGCCATTTGCGACGCGTTGCCGCGTCGCTCTCTGCCCGGGTGGGACACCCGTGTGACGGCAGACGAGGTTGTGTTGACGGTCCTGGTGCAGATCGCTCTGCGGCGTCGGCGGTTGATGTGATCCGGATGATCCGGGTCACGGTGTCCGACGCGCGGCCAGGTCTAAGGAAATCCCTTAGAAAGGAGGTGATCCAGCCGCAGGTTCCCCTACGGCTACCTTGTTACGACTTAGTCCCAGTCACCAGTCTTGCCGTAGGCACCGCTGAGATGCGGCGACTTCGGGCACTCCCGGCTCCCATGACGTGACGGGCGGTGTGTACAAGGCTCAGGAACTTATTCACCGCGCCGTAGCTGATGCGCGATTACTAGCGATTCCGA
>JAGQOI010000242.1 GCA_020427625.1 Phycisphaerales bacterium
GATCGTGCCGAGGCAACCCACGAGCGCATCCATGGCCCCGACGATCCTGTATTCAGCCACCGTGCTCGGCATGCTCTGCCTGTATCTCGTGCTGCGTCCGGGGGGGCGTCAGGTGCGGATCGGCGCCGGGGTGCTGGGGCTCGCGACGCTGGCCTGGCTGCTCGTTCGGATCGCCGCGACCTTCACCGGCGACGGCGCCTCGTTCGGCCCGTTCTCGTACATCTTCAGCGCCATCGCCATTGCCGCCGCGGCTCGGATGATCTCTCATCCCCGTCCCGTGTTCGCGGCCCTCTACTTCGTGCTCGTCGTGATCAGCAGTGCCGGGCTCTTCCTCATGCTCGAGGCCGAGTTCATGACGTTCGCATTGGTGATCGTCTATGCGGGTGCGATCCTGATCACGTACCTGTTCGTCCTCATGCTGGCCCATCAGGCGCCGGTTCCGGAGGCCGAGGGCGAGGTCGAGGTGTATGACCGGGTCCCCCGGGAGCCGGGCGCGGCGGCGCTGGTCGGGTTCATTCTGCTCGCGCTGCTGTCCACCGCGATCCTCTCCGGGCGCAACGTGCCGGGCGGGGCGCCGTCGGTGCTCGAGCGGGTGACGCCGGCGTGGCGTCAGCTCGAGCGCATGCCGCTCCAGTTCCGGGCCTCGGTGCTCGCGGCCCATTCCGACTTCGCCTGGCCGCCCGCGGCGCAGGCCGACGGGACGTCGATCGTGGTCGACCCGGTGAGCGGCGTGGCCCGGATCGAGGGTCATCTCGTCGGGTCCTCGCGCCAGGAGTGGTTCGAACTCGGCGACGACCTGCTTCCGGAGAACATCCAGCAGGTCGGTTGGGCGCTCGTTCACGACTTTCCCGCCAGCCTCGAACTGGCCGGCGTGATCCTCCTCATGGCGATGTTCGGCGCCGTCGTGCTGGCGCGGCGGCAGATCGAGTTGAGCGAAGACGAGAAGCGTGAGGCGGCCGGTCTGCGCCGGATCGCGGTCGACGCCGACGGCGATCTCGTGTCGGGAGGTGGCGCGTGAGCGGATGTCTCGCCTCCACCGCGCCGCTCGCCGACGCGGCCCTCGCCCAGTACATCGTCGTCGCCTGCGCCCTGTTCGTCATCGGACTCGTGGGATTCCTGAGCCGCCGGAACATGATCGTCATGTTCCTGTGCACGGAACTCATGTTCCAGGCCGCGGCGATCGCGATGATCGCCTTCGGCCGCTACCACTTCGACACGTCGGGCCAGGTCTTCGTGATCTTCATCCTCACGGTCGCGGCGGCGGAGGCGGCGCTGGCGCTGGCGCTCGTCGTGCTCCTGTTCCGTCGTCGTGAGACGCTGTCCGCCGAAGCCTGGTCGGAGCTCAAGGAATGACGGCGCCCGTGCCTGGATTGCTGCCCTCGGTGCTGGCGATGGCGGATCCGTCCGCGGGGATCGCGTCGGGACCGTCGTGGGCGGGCTGGATTCTCTGGCTGCCGGCGATCGCGGCCGCGCTGTGCGGACTGTGCGCGATCTTCCGCGTCCGCTCGAAGCTGCCGGCGTGGATCACCGTCGGGGCGCTGGGCCTGTCGTTCGTCGTGACCGCGGCGCTCTTCCGCGGCTACGAGGGCGTGATGGTCATCCACCTCTTCGACTGGTTCAACCTGTCGTGGGGGTCGGGCACGCACGACCGGTTCATCGCGAACTTCTCGCTCTACGTCGACTCGCTCACCCTGCTGTGGATGCTGTTCGTCACGGGTCTGGGCACGCTGATCGCGTTGTACGCGAGCGAGTACATGGAGCCGGACGTCGGCAAGGGCTACGCCCGCTTCTTCGGCGGCGTGAGCATCTTCCTGTTCGCGATGAGTTCGCTCGTGATGGGTGACAACCTCGTCATGCTCTACCTGGGCTGGGAGGGCGTCGGTCTCGCCTCCTACCTGCTCATCGGCTACTACTACCAGAAGCCCTCCGCCGTCGCCGCCGCCAAGAAGGCGTTCATCATGAACCGCATCGGCGACCTCGGCCTCGCGCTCGGCATCTACCTCATCTACCACGTCTTCGGCACGGTCGAGTACGCGACGCTGTTCCCGATGCTCCACGATGCCGACGGCGGCATGTCGGCGGGCGGCTGGGCGGTGAGCGCGATCCCGTTCCTGCTCATGCTCGGCGCGTTCGGCAAGTCGGCCCAGTTGCCGCTCTACGTCTGGCTGCCCGACGCCATGGAAGGCCCGACGCCGGTCTCCGCGCTCATTCACGCCGCGACCATGGTCACCGCCGGCGTCTACCTGCTCTGCCGCATGTTCCCCGTGATGGAACTCCATCCCTACGCCCTGCCCACCGTCGCGTGGGTCGGCGGACTCACGGCCCTCCTCGCGGCGACCATCGGCATGGCGCAGTACGACATCAAGCGCATCATGGCCTACTCGACCGTGTCCCAGCTCGGATACATGTTCCTCGGCGTCGGGGTCGTGACGACCTACGGCGCGGCGTACCACGTCTTCACGCACGCGTTCTTCAAGGCCGTCCTCTTCCTCACCTGCGGCGCCATCATGCACGGCTTCGCCGGCCAGCTCGATCTCCGGCGACTCTCCGGACTCGCGAAGATCAAGGGCTGGCGCATCGTGTCCTACACGATGCTCATCGGATGCCTCTGCCTCGCGGGCTTCCCGTTCACGAGCGGCTACTTCTCCAAGGACGCCATCCTCGCCGAGGCGTTCGTCACGCACGGACCCGGCTTCACCGTCCTCGCCTGGATGGCCGTCTTCACCGCCGGGCTCACCGCCTACTACACGTTCCGCGTGTGGTTCCGCGTCTGCGCCGGACCGGTTCACTTCGAACCCGGCGACGACCACCATGACGATCACGGAGCGGGACATGGTGCGGGACATGGCGGGGACCACGGTCACTTCCACCCGCACGCGCCGCGCCTGGCGATCAACCTCGTGCTCGTGCTCATCACCATCGGCGCGCTGCTCGCCGCGATTCCGTACTTCATGCCGAATCACGCCGAAGGCGTGCACGGCGGCTGGGTCGCGGACATGGTGCACGACTCGACGGCCGCGGGCGGACTGCCGGGGCACGCGGCCGCGGCCGACGGCGCCCACGCGGGCGACGCCGCGCACGGGACGCTCTTCGGCATGGATCCGCACCGGGCGATGTTCTTCGTCTCGGCGGCGGTGGGTCTGATCGGCATCCTGATCGCCTGGTGGCTGCATCTGGCGAGCCGGGGGTCGGCGGATGCGCTGCGGAGCGCGCTGTGGTCGAACCCGGCGACGCGCTGGTTGCCGCGGGCGATGGAACACAAGTGGTACGTCGACGAGATCTACATCGCGTTCTTCCGGACGCCGC
>JAGQOI010000243.1 GCA_020427625.1 Phycisphaerales bacterium
ACCCTGCGCGGGCTGCGGATCGGACCTCAGCGGCGACGGAGCGGTCGGACCGGACGACCTCGCCATCCTGCTCGCCGCCTGGGGAACCTGCCCGAAGTAGTGCGTGGGCAGGCCTCGCCTCATGCGAACAGGTCGAGGAACGAGCCGAGCTGCGACATCTGCGTGTGCTTCATGACGATGCGGTCGCGTGGCGGCGGCGGGGGGGCGTCGTCCGTCGGCGGCACGTCGAGGAAGCCCGGCCAGCCGATGCCCGTCGTCTTCATGCCTGCCGTCGACGTGACGGGCGCGGGACTCGGCGGCGGACGGTCGTTCAACGCCTCGCGCATCCGTTCGAGACCGTCGACGCGATCCCGCAGACGCTCGATCTCGTTCGAGGCGGCCAGCACGTCGGCTCGGGCCGCCAAGACCGTCGACCAGGTCGGTCGCTGCGGACAGGCCGCGCGGACGGGGGGGATCGCATCTGGGGTGTTCACGCCCTTCCCGGCGGCACGCCGCGCGCCCGGTGCGGCGGGGGTTGGCGTCGGTGCTGGAATGGTCGATAATCAGCGGCGCGTGACCCTGTCGTCGGCGATCGGCCTCCGCCGCTCCCTCCGGCTCCCACAGACCGGTCGTTCCGGATGTGGCGTCGCGACCACATGCCTGCGGGCCCGGACACGACATGACGCATCCGATCGATCTGCCGACCGACGCGCTGGACTACGCGCTGCCGGAGGCGCTCATCGCGCGCCGGCCGGCGACGCCACGCGACGCGGCCAGGATGCTCGTCGTCCACTGCGGCGCGGATCGGATCGAGCATCGACGCGTCCATGATCTCCCGGCCTGTCTCCGGCCGGACGATCTGCTCGTGTTCAACGCGACGACGGTCATCCCGGCGCGGCTCATCGGGCGTCGGGCCGACAGCGGCGGACGCGTGGAGGGCCTGTACCTCGACGAGCCGACGCCCGGCGTCTGGCGGGTGATGCTCAAGAGCAACGGTCGGTTGCGCCCGGGCCAGCGCATCGAACTCACGGACGAGGCGGCGACGGCGTCGGCGCGGATCGAACTCGTCGAACGGTCGGGCGCGGAGTGGCTCGTGCGCCTGGACGAGGGTGAGACGGCGTCGGTGCTCGATCGAGTCGGACGCACGCCGCTGCCGCCCTACATCCTCCGGGCGCGGGGCGCCGACGGTCCCGGCGACGACCTTGATCGGGCGTGGTACCAGACGGTCTACGCGGATCCGTCGGCGCGGGGGTCGGTCGCGGCACCGACGGCGGGACTCCATTTCACGCCGGACCTGCTGCGGGCGATCGACGCGCTCGGCGTGCATCGCGAGACGGTGCTTCTGCACGTCGGCGCCGGGACGTTCAAGCCGGTGACGGCGCCGACGCTGGCCGAGCACGAGATGCACCATGAGCGGTACACGGTGCCGGCCTCGACGATCGACGCGTTGCGGCGGGCGTCGGGCCGTCGACTCGCGGTCGGCACGACGACGGTGCGGACGCTCGAATCCCTGCCGGCGGACCTGTCGACGGTCGCGGGCGTCGTCTCGGGCTCGACCGATCTGCTCATCGCGCCGGGATGGTCGTTCCGGCACGTGGACGGCATGCTGACCAACTTCCACCTCCCCCGGTCGACGCTGCTCGCGCTCGTCGGCGCGATGACGGGACTCGATCGATTGAAGGCGATCTACGCCGCGGCGATCGCGGAGGCGTATCGTTTCTACAGCTACGGCGATGCGATGCTCGTCCTGCCGTAGCGAAAACTGGTGCCCGGCCGGGTC
>JAGQOI010000244.1 GCA_020427625.1 Phycisphaerales bacterium
CGCGGCGACGATGGGCAACGAGTACGAGCCGCTCATCGTGCTGCCGGACCGGCGGGTCGTCGCGATCCGGCGCACGTACGGTCACGGCTGGATCACGGTGCTGGGCATCGACATCGCATCGGGCCGGCTGCTGTCGCAGCAGATCGTGGACGGGGACGTGTTGTGGAACCGGATCCTCGGCCGTCGCTCGGACTCGCCGCGGCCGACCGAACTTCAGGCGATGAAGTCCGCCGCGCTGAAGGGCGTGTACACCGGTCGTCCGAGCGCGGAGGTCAGCCTCACGCCGCCGTCGCTGCTGGAGAACTGGACGAGCAAGTCGCAGGAGGCGGGGCGGGCGTTGTTGCTCGCGGTGCTGTTGTTCTTCCTCTACTGGATCGCGGCCGGTCCGGGCGGGTTCGCGCTTCTCCGCCAGTACAAGCAGGCACGTCACGCCTGGCTCGTGTTCGTCGCGGCGGCGGGCGTGTTCACGGCGATCACCTGGGGCAGCGTCGGCCTGTTGCGCCAGCGGTACACGGAGATCGGTCACGTCACCTTCCTCGATCACATCGCCCAGCCGCCCGGGCGCGAGCGTCTCGACGAGCCGCAGTACCAGCGGATCATGTCGTGGTTCTCGGCGTTCCTGCCGAGTTACGGTGCGACGCCGATCGCGCTGGACGGTCCGGCGGACGAACGGTCGAACCAGGTGCTGCACGCGTTCAATCCGCCGCGCCGGCTCATCGACCGGTTCCCGAACAGCGACCGCTACCGCGTCGACATCGCGCGGACGCCGGCGTCGTTCGACGTGCCGTCGCGGGCGACCGCGAAGATGTTCGAGGCCGAGTGGCTCGGCGCCGTCGACACCGCCTGGGGCGGGATGATCCGCGTCGACCCGGCGGATCCGCTGCACATCGTCAACGACGGCACGAGCGTCGGACGACTGACGGGCACGCTCACGCACGATCTGCCGGGCACGCTCACGAACATCCAGGTCTTCTACGTGAGCGCGAACCGCACGCCGCCGCGGCGCTACCAGCGGAGCGGCGAGGCGATCCTGCCCTACCTGCCCACGTCCGACCAGGGCGAGCTCCCCAACGTCGGCCGCATGTGGAGTCTCGCCAACGAGTACGCGACGTGGACGCCGGGCATCGCCCTCGACCTCGGCTCGGTGCTCGGCCGCCCGACGGCGCAGAACGACCTTCGTCTGGGGATCGACAAGCGCTACGTCGACACGTACCGCGGGCGCGCCGCGGACGGGTCGCTCGACCAGCTCACGCGCGCGGCGGCCCGGGACTACCTGGAGATGCTCTCGATCTACCAGATGCTCACGCCGCCCGCGTACTTCCAGACGCAGAACCAGACCCTCTCGCCGGTCCGATTCTCGCGCGACACCGCGCGACGGCTCGACCTGTCGACCTGGTTCTCGACGCCGTGCGTGATCGTGATCGCGTACCTGGAGAACTCGGCGTCGCCGCTGCCCGTACTCATCGACGGGCGTCCGCCGGTCCGAAACGAGGGTCTCACCATCGTCCGGTGGATCTACCCGCTGCCCGTCGATCCGGAAGTTGCCTTCACCCGCGCGGAAACCGAGAATGCCGGTTGACCGTACCGTCAGACGGCACGCCGGGTTCGACCCCGTCCGGCGATCGACGCCGCCCGTCCCGACCCCCGGCGCCGCTGCCGGCGCCCCGAGCGAGTCCGAGGGAGACGACCCGCGATGCCCATGATCGAAACGATCAACCTCACCAAGAAGTACGGCGAGCTGGTCGCGCTGAACAACCTGAACCTCACGATCGATCAGGGTGACTGCTTCGGCTTCATCGGTCCCAACGGGGCCGGCAAGACGACCACCAGCGAGATCCTCGCGGCCCTCCTCAAGCCGACCTGGGGCGAGGCCCGCATCGACGGCAAGGTCGTCGGGTACCAGAACCCGCAGATCCGACCCGTCATCGGCTACGTCCCCGACTTCATGGGCGGGTACGAGGACATGGTCGTGCTGGAGTACCTCGAGTTCTTCGCGGCCTGCTACGACATCCACGGCAAGCAGCGCGAGCAGGTCGTCCGCGACGTCCTCGACCTCACCGACCTTCACTACAAGTCCAACGCCGAGGTGAACGGGCTCAGTCGCGGCATGAAGAAGCGCCTGTCCATCGCCCGCGTGCTCCTGCACGACCCGAGGGTCCTGCTCCTCGACGAACCGGCGTCCGGCCTCGACCCCCGCGCCCGCATCGAGATCCGCGAACTCCTCAAGGAACTCCGGCGGATGGGCAAGACGATCATCATCTCGTCGCACATCCTTCACGAGCTCGCCGAACTGTGCAACACCGTCGGCATCATCGAGCAGGGCGAGATGGTGTTCTCCGGCGCGGTGAGCGACATCATGGCGCGGGCGAGCATGGGCATCGTGATCCACATCACCGTCGATGATCGCGCCGAACAGGCCGCGCAACTGCTCGCGCAGGTCAAGGGCATCACCAAGGTCGACATCACGCTGAACAACGGCACGCCGCGCATCGACATCACCGTCGACGCGGAGTCCGGCCTGCCCGTCTCCGAACTCCCCAGCCGCCTCATCGCGCAGGGCTTCCGGCTCCGCTCGATGCAGCAGGAACAGGTCAACCTCGAGACGGCGTTCATGCGCCTGACGAAGGGACTCGTGAGCTGACGCCCTACCCGCGGGACCGCCCGCGACGCCCTACCTGCTCGACTCGAAGCGCACGTTTCCCCACCGCTCCGGCACGTGCATGTTGACGACGCCCTGCGGCGACCACACCCAGTTGTCCTCGGGCGTGTCGGGCACCTTCACGTACGCGCCGTCCTTCACCTCCAACTGCCACTGGACGCGCGAGAAGTTCACCCGCCACACGTCGCCGGGCTTCGGCGGCGTCGCCATGTGGGCCCGCTCGGCGAGCGACGACCACGGCAGGGCGAACTCGACCGACCACCCGCGATCGACGTCCGACGGATCGTTCAGCGTCCCGTCGAGAGACACCGCGTGACGCATGCCCGCCAGCGCCCACTCGTGACGCGCCGGACCGCCGTCGATGTACGTCTTCTCCAGCAGCAGATCGAAGATCGTGCCCAGCGCGTTGACCTCGATCTCGTAGTACTCCGCCCGGTCGCCGTCGGGATCGATGAAGATCTCGAAGTCGTTGTCGTGGAACACGATCTCATCGTGCTCCCGCAGCGTCGCCCACAGGTGGGGCTCGTCCATCGTCGCGCCGATGTAGAAGTACTCGTCGTCCCACATCATCTTCACCCGCGTCACGTGACGCGGGCGCGGCTTCACGTCGCCCTCGATGTCGACGAAGCGGCTCGTCCACGGCGCCGCCCGCCAGGACGCGTCGTTCAGGCGCCCGTCGATCGCGATCGGGTCCGCCGCCCGTACGCAGACGTACGTCTTCGGCGGACCGAGCGTCGTCGGCGCGGGATCCGGACGCGCGGACTTCAACACCGCCTTCGCCGCCTCGCAGCCGCCGGCACTCAGCAGACCGCCCAACCCCAGCCCGATCCCGATGAGGTGCATCACATGGTTCTGCATGGACGCAGTGTACCGGCGCGCGCGGCGCGGAACACGGGTCGGCCGCAGCCGCTCACCGGGCACGACACGCGGAACGACCCCACCTCACCGCGGGAAGGACCGCCAGCACGCCGATCGGAATCCACAGCGACACCGTCAGCGTCCACAGGGTCGCGCCGGGCCATTGGAAGGAGCGGTAGGAGACGCCCCATGCGTCGCCGAATGATGACACTCGTGCCGGCTCCGGATCGAGTCCGCCGCCGACGCTCCCGGAGACGCTGACGATGCTGCCGCGATATGGACCGTACGCCGCGTCGTTGAAGAAGACGAGGCGCGAATCAAGCCCCTGCCCGCGCAGGCCGACATGGAAGTCGTCACCGATTGAAACGTGGTGCGCCGCCGGGTCGAGCGCGAAGCCGGCGACGCCCATTGCGATGGCGACGACCAGCATCGCGGTCGACATCACGGTCGCGACCTGAAACGCCCTGTGGGCCATGTGAGAGTCGGTCCCCTTCGGTCCATTCACTCGACATCGCAGCCACCCGAGGCCTGAAACATCCGTCCTCACGACGCCGGACATGCCCCCCACGACGCGAGCAGGATCGCGAGATCGGGCGGCCCCACCGTCCCGTTCCCGTCGAGGTCGGCCGGTGAACCGGCGCCCGCACCCCAGGCCGCCAGCAGCGCCGCGAGGTCCGGCGGACCGACCGTGCCGTCGCCGCTGAGGTCGGCCGGACACGCGTTCGGCGCCTCGCAGCCGATCGCGGCGACGTACACGCGCCCGTACGCCTGCGGCGCGGGTTCCTCGCCCTTCTTCTTGTCCGGCGGACACGGCACGCCACGGATGTACTTGCGGACCGGCGTGCCCGTCGCGACGTACAGGCCGTAGATCCCCGGATCGAGGTTCAATGTCACCGACGCCGGCGTGCACGCGCCGCCGTACGCCTGGCCGATGATGCCAAACCGCACGTCGCAATCGCCCTGCACCACGAAGACCTGCGACGGAAACTCCGACGTCACCGTCCACGTGACCGTCGCGGGCTCGACGAGTTCGAGTTCGTACCAGTCCGTATCGCGCGGCCCGGTGTTGATGAGCGCACACACCGTGTCGCCGCACGCGATCGGCGTCAGCATCGGCACGGCGCCCGCGCTGCATCCCTCGTTGAATCGTTCCTCGCACTCGTCGAATGCCTCGAGGACGGCGCCCGGCGGACAGACGACCTCGCATGCGTCCTGCGTGCACAGACGCTGCGCCTCGGCGGCGCACACCGAGTCCCACACCGCGTCGACGTCGCAGCACAACGGGTCGATGATGCAGATGAGTTCACAGCACGCCGGATCGTCGCAGCCGGGATTGTCGTGCGCCTCGAAGCACGAGCCCGGGCTCGGGCACACCGGCGGCGGTTCACAGAGGTTGGCCCAGCCCTCGACGCACGTCTCGTCCCACTCGACGTCGCAGCAGAACGCATCGAAGTCGCACACGATGGCGCAGCACTCGAGGTTGTCGCAGCCCGGGGAACCGTTGGGCTCGTCGCAGGGACCCGCGTCCTTCGTGCACTCGTCCGGCGGCGGCGGCGGATCGCCGGCCGCGGCACCCTCGGACGTCAGCCCGACGAACGACGCGATGTCGTCGAAGTCGACCCGTCCATCACCGGTGAGATCGAACTCGCCCGCGCCGACGACCGGGCCCCAGTCCGCCAGCATGGCCTGGACCGTGAGCGCGGACGCGCGAGGCAGGGCCGCGACGGCCGACGCCAGGGCCGCGATCGACGGATCCCGCGCCGGCGGCGATCCGCCCGCGCCCGCGGGCGTGGCGCCCTGCACGGTCTGGTTGAGGTAGACGAGGAGCCAGTGCTCGCCGATGTCGGCGGCGATCAGGTCGAGGTCGCCGTCTCCGTCGACGTCGACCGGCTGGACGTAGCGGATGAAGGTGCCGATCTCGCCGAACTGGATCGGGAACGCGAACGTCAACTCGCCTTCGTCCGTGCGCTCGACGAAACCGACCGACGCGGCAAGCACCTGCCCGCTCACGACGTCGAGATCGCCGTCGCCGTCGAAGTCGCCCGCCGCGGCATGCCAGGTGAATCCGCTCGGTCCGGTGAACGTCGTCGTGATGCCGTCGAACCCGCCGAAGGTGCCGTCCTGCTGGTTGCGGAGCAGCGTCACGTAGCCCTGGAAGACGAGCGTGCCGCCGGGGACGAGCAGATCCCGGTCGCCGTCGGCGTCGAGATCGGCGATGTTCATGGACGGCGCGCCGAACACCGGCTGGTGCAGGAGTTCCTCGCCGAAGTGTCCGCGCCCGGTGTTCATCGCGACCGCGACGCGCGCGGTCGCGACCTCGGACATGGCGACGTCGAGATCGCCGTCACCATCGAAGTCGTCGGCGATGAGCGAGGACGGGAACGCGTAGCCGGTGGTCGTCTCGTCGACGAGGACGCGCTCGTCGAGCGTGAATCCCGCGGCACCGTCGTTGCGGTAGACCAGCATGGAATCGGTGCGCTGCATGACGATGCCGAGGTCGAGGTCGCCGTCGCCGTCGAAGTCATGGGCCTCGACGTTCTCGCCCTGCCGGTCGGGCAGATGGATGACCACCGCGTTGTCGACGTCGAATGCGAAGCCGCCGAGCCCGCGGATGATGACGAGCTTCGACGTGACGCCGCGCACGATGACGGCGAGATCGGGATGTTCATCCGCGTCGAGCGTCGCGAGGGCGACCCACTGGGCCTGTTCCTCGAGTTGGATGGTGGTCGCCATCGCCAGCGGAAACGTGCCGTCGCCGGCGCCGCGAAGCAGGTAGATCTGATGTTCGAGCGATCGCCCGGGGACGATGAGGTCGATCGCATCATCGCCGTCGAGATCGGCCGCGATGAACATCGTCGGACTCTGCGCGTTGGGGAACTGGAAGATGATCGGCGGCGCGAAGTCGAAGTCGCTGAA
>JAGQOI010000024.1 GCA_020427625.1 Phycisphaerales bacterium
CGGTCGCGAGTCGTCGCGACGAGGCGTCGTCGGAGGTGACGATTGCGCCGTACGTCGCGGCCATCTGGTAGGTCTCGGTCTCCTGCACGTGATACTGCACGAAGTACGGCGCCTGGAGATCGCCGAGTTGAAGCGTCATCGAGCGCCCGAGTTCGTCGACGAGCGCCTGCATGAGCACGTCGTCGGCGGCCGGCGCGGGCTCGGCGCCGACGGGTGAGATCAGCATCGCGCCGGCGAGTCCGAACGCGAGCCCGGTGATCGGCCCGGGAATGCGCGTGAAGCGCCGGCGGGCCGTGGTCGTGGTCATCGTGTGGGTCATGGGATCACTCCTCCTCCCGGGTGACCGGGCCGAGTCGGACGGATGAACGACCGGCGATCGGCGGGTCGAGGATCGGCAGACGCTCCTGCGACCGCTGACGCTTCTCGATCTCGATCTGTCGGACGAGAATGCTCGGCGAGATCGCGGAGACCGGAACCCAGCCCGACTCCGCGCCGCACGTGCCGTTGAACACCGCGAGATCGTCGCCGGTGCAGATGATCTGCTCGAAGCACGACAGCGGTGTACCGACGATGTCGACGCCGCGCACGAGCTCGTCCGGACGCCCGTCCGCGTACACCCGGTACACCACCACCGGCAGCACCTTGAACGCCTGCGGTCCGCCCCGCGACGTCGTCGTGAACCCGCCGGTGATGTCCTCGAAGAGGAATCCGTACGGCTTGTCCTGCGCGCGGCACTCTTCGACGAGCATCTCGCGCAGTCGTGCGAACGTCACGGCGCGGCTCGATTCCACCATGAGGTTGCCCTGTCTCGACACGACCTCGTTGCCGGGTTCGCGTCGTCCGTGTCCGTTCGACGTGGTGAAGGTTCCGACGGGCGATCGTGACAGGAGGAACGTGCGGAGCATGCCGCTCTTGACGAGTTCGACGCGCTGGGCGGGCACGCCCTCGTCGTCGTAGGCGTAGAACCCGCGGAGGTCTTCGTCGCCGAGTCGGGCGAGGGTGGGGTCGTCGGTGACGCTGATGAAGTCGGGCAGGATGGGTTTTCCGACCATGTGGGTGAAGGTCTGGCCTTCGTCGACGTCCTTCTGTCGATGGCCCTCGATGCGGTGTCCGAAGATCTCGTGGAAGAACACGCCGCTGGCGCGGTTCATGAGGATCGCGGGTCCGGTGTAGGGTTCGACGAGCGGCGCGTCGCGCAGCGCGAGCGCCTGGTCGATGACGCCCTGGAACGCCTCGCGCATCTCCGCCTCCGAGGGCAGGCCGGCGACGCTCGCCGTGCTGAAGATGTACATCTGTTCGAGGTCCATGCCGTCGTCCGCCTTCGTCGAGGCCGAGACGGCGACGCGGAGCAGCGTGCGCCCGGTCTTCAGGCGCGTGCCCTCGCTCGTTACCATGAACCGGTTCTCCGTCGTCGCCGACAACGCGACCTGCGAGGCATGGATCTGCGGATAGGACAGGGCCATCGCGGAGACCGCCCGCAGACGCTCCGCCCAGGCCGCGTGATCGATGGTCACCGTCGCGTCGGGCTCGAAGGCGACCGTCGGGCGTTCGCGCGAGAAGTCGGCCGCGGCATTCTCCTCGACCATCGTCTGCTGGTTCGTCAGCACCTGCTGGTACTGGGCGACCGCGAACGTGAACTCGCGGTCGGTGGCGCGCCAGAGGGCGTGTCGGATGGCGTCGGGGTTGTCGTCGAGGCTCACCCGCGCGCCGCCGCCCGGCACCCGGAGGCCGAATCCGCGCATGCGTCCGCCCCGGATCTTGTGCGTGTTGTCGAGCTGGTAGTCGCCGACGCGGAGGTCGACGTCGAGCATGCGCTGGCGGTTCGTGTCGTCGCGGTACACGGCGCCGAGCTGCGTGACGATGGACTCGCTCGCCGTGTCGGTGATCGTGTACGCGAGGTAGTACGGGCGCATGGCGTCGTCGTTGACGAGTTCCTTCATCGAGTACTGGAGTTCGTCGGCCATGAGGCGGATCAGTTCCGGCGCGGGCGCATCGTCGGCGCCGACGCCGATGCCGATCGACCCGATGGCCGCCAGCATCAGCAGCGGCCTGAGGCATCGTGTCATGAGTGGTCTCCGGGATCAGGAGGCGAGGGAGAGGGTGCGGAGGGACCCGACGAGGATCCCGGCGCCGACTCGACGTCGCGCCGACGCCACCGGGCGCCGATGACCTCCCGCATCGCGGGCGTGGACATGAGGTGACTGCCCCGCGACGACTCGCCGGGGAACCACTTCCAGAGGAACCCGCCGACCACCCGGTCGGCGGCGTCGATCGCGACCAACGCCGCGTCCAGACAACGACCCTGCACGAACTCGGCGTTCGGGTCGGCTCCGCGTCGTTCCGCGACCCAGGGTTCGCGGGCGGTGGCGCTCGA
>JAGQOI010000245.1 GCA_020427625.1 Phycisphaerales bacterium
CCCGGCCTACGGCGCGTTGTCGGGCAACACGCCGGACGCGATCCGGTCCGGCGAGGGCGGGCGGGTGGACGAGGCGACGCAGGCGATCAAGAAGCATCCCGCGGACTTCATGCTGTGGAAGCCGGACCCGTCGCACCTCATGAAGTGGCCGAGTCCGTGGGGCGAGGGATATCCGGGGTGGCACCTCGAGTGCTCGGTGATGGCCGCGACGCTGCTCGGCGGCGGGAGCGGCGGCGTGATCGATCTGCATTCCGGCGGCGAGGACAACATCTTTCCGCACCACGAGTGCGAGATCGCGCAATCGTGCTGCGGGAGCGGGCAGGCGCAGTTCGCGCGGTACTGGTTCCACACGCGATTCCTCATCGTCGAGGGCGAGAAGATGTCCAAGTCGAAGGGCAACTTCTTCACGGTGCGGGATCTGCTCGCGAAGGGCGCGACGCCGGCCGCGATCCGGCTGGAACTCATCCGGACCCACTACCGAAGCCAGGCGAACTTCACCGTGCAGGGTCTGCGGGAGCAGCAGCGTCAGATCGATCGCTGGGTTCGTCTGCGCGACTGGCTCACGGAACATCGGGACGCGCCGTGCCCGACGCCGGGTCCGCTGGCCCAGGCGCTGCCGGTCTTCACGGCGGAACTCGCGAACGATCTCAACGTGAGCGGCGCGCTCGGTGCGCTGAGCAAGGCCGCCGGGTCGTACACCGTCACCGCGCCGCCGCCGCCGAGCACCGGCCCGGGCACGCACGCGGCCGAACTCGACGCGCTGATGCGGATGAACTCGGTGCTCGCCGTGTTCGACATCGATCACGTCGCCGACGCGTCGGGCGGGGACGACGATCTGGCGTCGACGGTGGAAGCGAAGATCGCCGAGCGGAATGCCGCCCGGGCCGCGAAGGACTGGGCCGCGGCCGACCGGGTCCGCGACGAACTCACCGCCCTCGGCGTCGCGATCAAGGACGGCGCGGGCGGCACGACGTGGACGCGGATCGTGCAGTAGGCGGCGGTCGGCGGCGCGTTCGTTGATGCGGCGGCGCGGCGATCAGGCCCGCCCGGTACACTTTCGTCATGGCCGCCGCGCGTTCCTCTCGTCCTCGTCCGCCGGTGATCGGGCTCGCCGGGGGGATCGGTGCGGGCAAGTCGACGGTGGCGCGGATCCTGGCCGAGTTCGGGTGCGTCGTCGTCGATTCCGACGAACTCGGTCGGGCGGCACTGCGTGATCCGGAGATTCGTCGGACGATCGTCTCGTGGTGGGGCGCGGGCATGCTCGACGCGTCGGGCGAGGTGGATCGGCGGGCGGTCGCGTCGATCGTGTTCACGGACGCGTCGCAGCGCGCGCGCCTGGAATCACTCACGCATCCGTGGATCGAGGCACGTCGGCTGGAGCGGTTCGCGGCGGCGCCGGCCGGGGCCCGGGCGCTGGTCATCGACGCGCCGCTACTGTACGAGGCGGGTCTGGACGCGTCATGCGATGCGGTGGTGTTCGTGGACGCGGATCGATCGGCGCGGGTTCGTCGGGTGATGGAGACGCGGGGGTGGGACGAATCGGAGCTGGGGCGGCGGGAGGAATCGCAGCTTCCGCTTGACGAGAAGCGTCGGCGGGCCCATCATATGGTCCGCAACACCGGAGACCTCAGCGTGCTTCGGGACCGGGTGCGTGCGGTGCTCGAGGCCATCGTCGAGCGCTCGCGGCAGAATGCGTGACCGTCGCGTCGCGGATCGGCCGCCGGAACTGTCAAAGTTGATCGGGTTCAGGATGAACCACCCGGCGGCGACACGGTCGCCCGGTACCCAGATCGTGATTCTCAGATCGTGACTCAAGGACCCCGGCTCCGTCGTCAGCAGGCGTGACGAGCCTGTCCGTTCGACGAAGTCCCGTCTCTCTCCCTTTCTTCAGGACGGTCGACGCCTTCCGGACGACTCCGGCCGCCGCGATGCCATCGGGTGCGGGGCGGGCGCCTCGACAGCAAGGAACGCCTCTCATGGCCAGCAAGAAGTCTCGTCGTCGCCGCAGTCGCAAGGACTCGGGCGACCGTTCCGTCGCCGCCGCGACGATGACCCTCGAACCGGGACAGGTGCCGTCCGACGAGGAACTCGAACGGGAGGCCCTGGCTCTCGAGGACGAGATCCAGGACCGGTACAACATGGCCAAGAAGGACGACCTGAACATGGCCGCCCTTCAGAAGATGTCCAACGACGCCCTCGGCAAGCTGGCGAAGGGCGAGGGCATCGAGGGCTATTCGACGCTTCCGAAGCAGAAGCTCGTCTTCGAGATCCTCCGATCCCGCGCCCAGAAGCAGGGACTCATGGTCGCCGAGGGGACGCTGGAGATCATGCCCGACGGCTTCGGCTTCCTGCGGAGCCCGGAGTACTCCTACCTGCCGTGCGCCGACGACGTGTACATCAGCCCGTCGCAGGTGCGCCGCTTCGGCCTCCGCAAGGGCCAGGTCGTGCGGGGCGTGATCCGTCCGCCGAAGGAGGCCGAGACGTACTTTGCGCTGCTGCGGGTCGAGGAGGTCAACGGTCGCGACCCGGAGTCGCTGCACGACCTGCCGAAGTTCGAGAACCTCACGCCGCTGCATCCGAACCGGCGCATCCACCTCGAACACGATCCGTCGCAGATCGAGACGCGGGTGATCGACCTCGTCACGCCGCTCGGGTTCGGCCAGCGGGCGCTCATCGTCGCGCCGCCCCGCACGGGCAAGACGGTCATTCTCCAGCAGATGACGAACGCGATCGCGAAGAACCATCCCGAGGCGAAGGTGATCGTGCTGCTCATCGACGAGCGTCCGGAGGAGGTCACCGACTTCAAGCGCAACACGCCGCCGTCGGTCGAGGTCGTCGCGAGCACGTTCGACGAGGAGGCGCACCGGCACATCCAGGTGTCGGAGATGGTCGCCGAGAAGGCCCGGCGCATGGTGGAGTACGGCGACGACGTCGTGATCCTGCTCGACTCGATCACCCGTCTCGCCCGCGGCTACAACAATGCGATGCCGAACACCGGCAAGATCGGCACCGGCGGCGTGGACACCCAGGCCCTCATCAAGCCCAAGAAGTTCTTCGGCTCCGCCCGCAACATCGAGAACGGCGGCTCGCTGACCATCATCGGCACCGCCCTCGTCGACACCGGCTCCAAGGCCGACGAAGTCATCTTCGAGGAGTTCAAGGGCACCGGCAACGCCGAGCTTCACCTCACCCGCAAGCTCGTCGAGAAGCGCGTGTGGCCGGCCATCGACATCTCCGCCTCGGGCACCCGGCGCGAGGAACTGCTCCTCGACCCGAAGGAACTCGAACTCGTCGTCCGCCTCCGCAAGGTCGTCGCGGACATGAACGTCGTCGAGGCCATGGAACTCCTCCGCAACCGCATGCTCAAATCGAAGTCCAACGCCGAGTTCCTCATCACGATGAACCTCGGCTGAGCCGGCGGCTGCTAACGACAGACTCGCGGGCAGAACTCCGCGACATCATCTCGCGACAGGATCGGGGAGTCGTCGGACCACTCCACACGTCGCGTCGATGCTTCCAGCGCTGGTGCGGCAAAGACGAATCGTCGATCATATTGCTCGTAGAGCGTCTCGAAGAACCTTGTCACGCTCAAGACGCTGGCGGGCGGAGGAAAGCCGTCGAAGAGCGTGCCGACGGCAGGTTCCTCCGGAAGCACCAGAGACAGAGCAACCGCCTCGTACTTGCTCGGCTCGGCGCGAATGTCATCCCTTCCCGCCAGTCGGACAAGCACGTCGTGATACCGTCGAATCGAGTCCACGACCTGCCCGCCTTGCAGGATCGCGCAGTCGTTCTTCGGCAGGTCGTCATGCTCACGATTCCCTCGCAAGACGACGAGGTAGCCGTAGACGAGCGCCGGGTACGCGATGTGCAGATTCGTGCAGTCGCCAACCGCTTCCTCCATGCGATTCGTAAGATTACGGAACGCCTGAAGCGTCCCCTTGATCGAGACCGCCACGACCGGCCCGACACCGTCCTTGCAGACTGTGACATCGACGTTCTTGGTCTTCAGCCCGCCGAGCACGACTCGCTCACCGGAACCCGCCCGATCGACATCGAACGCGAGCCGAATGCGATGACCTTGGCGCCTCGCGACCAGCGGTGGCCTCGGCGTCACGTCCTCCGGCAGGAATCCGCCTTCGATCACCAACCGTGACGCGACGTACCAGTGCAACGGCCTGATGTGGCCCTGTCCCTGATGTCCGGTCGCGTTCCGCGCAAAGGCAGCCAGCGCCTGCCTCAGCGTCGTCCATTCACACCGTGCCGGCTTCTTCGCCATGATGTCGCCACCGCCGCATCTGCTCGATCCCGTCCGCGATCAGGTCCGTCACCCGAGTCGCCCCGGGCGAACCGCTCGTCAACACCACCCGCCCCGCCTCCCGCGGCTCGAGCTTGAGGAGACCACCGCCGAGTGGGTGACCCTCGATCTCGCAACTGAGACGAGTGAACGGTCGCCGCCATGCCGTCATGAGCGCCAGCTTGGTCATCGACCCCGTCAAGCGGACGACATGAACCGAATTCGTTGCGACGCAGCCGGCCTCATTGCGGACCAGCGCCGGAGAGCCGCCGCTCATGTATGACAAGAAGGCGTCCGGGACGGTGACATCCGGAACCGACCACCACGGATCGCGGGACCGGCACTTGTAGCTCTCCCTCGCCGCGTCGGCCTCCTCGGACTGGAGGTACGCCGCCACCGGCCTCGGGATCGGTGTCTCCGGCGTGAGGTGCATCAGCAGGACCGGCTGATCATTCGCGATCCACCGGCGAACGAGTTGCGTGTTGATGGTTCCGTTCGCCAGCGACCTGCCGTTCCGGACACTTCGCAGCAACAGACTGTCCGGAATCCCCAGCGCCTTCGCTCGGGAGGGGCGCAGGTGAAAGAACGCATTGGCGCCGGTCACGTAGCCGATCCCGACCCGAGCGATATCAGCGAGTCGACTCGCGCCTGACGCATCAGAGATCGAGCAGTAGAGTTCGCGGATCTCGTCGGACAGCAGGAACGGCCGCAGTCGACACCGCCACCGCCGCCAGTCACCGATATCGATCACAACGGATGGCGCCGGCGGGTGCGACGAGAAACCGAATTCCGTGGCCGCGGTGAACCGGATCGACGTTGCCGCGCCCCCGAAGCCGGACGCCATGAGCAACCAGCAGTCCTCGCTCAGTCCGGGGAACAGCCGCTTCCTCACCGCGATCACGTGAACCACTTCGAAATTGGCAAGCAAGTACTCGAGAACCGGGGTCGCGTACGGCGCGTGGCCGATTTCAGCAGGTACGACGAAGGCCATGCGACCGCCTTGCTTGAGCACGGTGGCTGCGGCAATGATGAAAGGAGCCCAGGAAGACGCCAACGAGGAGAACTTGACACCGTGTCTGCGACACAGCCGCTGGGCCGTCGCCCGAACCTCACCGGCGAATCGTTGGTACCGGATGAACGGTGGATTCCCGGCCGCACATTCGAATCTCTCCTCCGTCGTGTCCGCCCATGCGAAGAAGTCCCCCTCATGAATGAGTGACCCCGGCGCCCGCTCATGCGCCGCCGCAACGGCGGCGGGATCCTGTTCAACCCCCACGCTATTGGCATGCTCCGCCAGGAACCGCCCATCCCCACACGAGGGATCGAGCATGCGATCGGACGGCCGCCGAACGGCCCAGCGGACCAGCGACTTGACCACCACATCGGGCGTGTAGTACGCCCCGGCGGCTTTCTGTTTCGAGACTGCGATCATGGGCGCACAGGATACCTCAGCGCCGCCGAATCATGTTCGGATTTTGTACGTATTCGAAAAACAACCGCGAGGGGTCACGCCACCACAGGCCCCCAAGATCTAGTCCTTCTTCTTCAACAGCGTGATCCGCCCGATCGGGACCCACTCGGCGACGAGGATGTCGCCGCTCGCGAGGAAGATCGCGTCGTGCGGGTGCACGAAGCGCCCGGGGATGAACTTCTCCCGCGGCGAGCCGCGCAGGCCGGACGGATGTCCGTCGCCGAGGTGCGCCACGGGATGATTGTCCTTGTCGAGGAGCGTGACGACGCTCTCGAGGTCCGGCACGAGCATGAGGTCGCCGCGGAACTTGATGTCGCAGGGCATCCGCATGCCCGCGGTCACGAAGCGCCGGTGTTCGCCGTCGAGCGACAGGTACTGGAGACGCCGGTTGCCGCGGTCGGCGACGACGAGCTCCGGCGTGTCGCCGCGCGGGTCGATCCAGAGGCCGTGCGGACAGCTCACCTGTCCCGCCTCCGCGCCGGGACCGCAGATCGTCTTCTTGTACGATCCGTCTGCGCCGTAGCGGTGGATGTACGACGAGCCGTACCCGTCGCCCACGAAGAGGTCGCCGTCGGGCGCGAAGGCGACGTTGGTCGGACAGTAGCGGCTCGCATCGACATAGACGCCGGAGTCCATCGGCACGCCCTGCGTCCAGACCACCTCGCCGTCGAGGCTCGTCTTCACGACGAGTCGTCGTTGCGTGTCGCAGTGATAGAGGAACTCGTCGGACCCCTCGCGGCGGAGGTCGAGGCCGTGCGCGCCGCCGCGGAAGGCGTCGCCCCAGGCCGTGATCGGCGTGCCGTCGGGATCGCACACGACGACGGCGTGGGCCTGCTCGCTCGACCCGTTCACGGTGTGCGCGATGTAGATGCGCCCCTGCGCGTCCTGGGCCAGCCCGTGCGTGTCGCCCCAGGCGAGACCGGCGGGCGGCGTCACCCAGTCGTGGATCGCCTCGTACACGTGCGCGCCGGTGCCGAGCACCGGACGGGCGACCTCGGTCCTGCTCTGCGCGAGGACGTACGGCGCGGCGACGAACGCGGCGGCGGCGCCGGTGAACGCGCGACGGCTCAGGTGCGGATCGATCACGATGGACACTCCGGGAGAGGGACGCGTCAGGCGAGCAGGTCGTGGACGACCGAGCCGTGCACGTCGGTGAGACGGAAGTCGCGACCCTGGTGGCGGTACGTCAGGCGGTCGTGCCGGATGCCGAGGCAGTGCAGGATCGTCGCGTTGAGATCGTGGATGTGGACGGGCTTGTCGACGATGTTGTAGCTGAACTCGTCGGTCTCGCCGTAGGTGATGCCCGGCTTCACGCCGCCGCCCGCCATCCACACCGTGAAGCAGCGCGGATGGTGGTCGCGACCGTAGTTCTCGCGCGAGAGCGGGCCCTGGCAGTAGATCGTGCGCCCGAACTCGCCGCCCCAGATCACCAGCGTGTCCTCCAGAAGGCCGCGCTGCTTGAGGTCGCGGACGAGCGCCGCCGACGCCTGGTCGACGTCGCGGCACTGGAGGCGGATGTCGCGCGGGAGGTTGTCGTGCTGGTCCCAGCCGCGATGGTAGAGCTGGATGAACCGCACGCCCCGCTCGGCGAGCCGGCGGGCGAGCAGGCAGTTCGCGGCATAGGTGCCGGGCGTCAGCGCGTCCTCGCCGTACATGGCGATCGTCTCCGGCGATTCGTCGCCGAGGTCCATGAGGTCGGGCACCGACGTCTGCATGCGGAAGGCCATCTCGCCGGCCGCGATGCGGGCGCTGATCTCCGGGTCGCCGACCTGCTCGTACTGCATGCGGTTGAGACGTCCGGTGATGTCGAGCATCGCGCGTCGGGTCGCCGGGCCGACGCCGGGCGGGTCCGAGAGATACAGCACCGGGTCGCCGGACGAGCGGAACTGCACGCCCTGATGTTCGGACGGCAGGAACCCGGTGCCCCACAGGCGCGAGAAGAGCGCCTGGGACGGTCGGATCGCGTTGCCCTCGGAGATGAGCACGACGAACGCGGGCAGGTCGCGGTTCTCGCTGCCGAGCCCGTAGCTCAACCAGGCGCCCATGCTCGGGCGTCCGGGCTGCTGCGCGCCGGTCTGGATGAACGTGATCGCCGGATCGTGATTGATCGCCTCCGTGTGCACGGTCTTGACGAAGGCGAGATCGTCCGCGATCGACGCGATGTGCGGCAGGAGTTCGCTCACCCAGGCGCCGCTCTCGCCGTGACGCCCGAAGCGGAACATCGTCGGCGCCACCGGGAACCGCGCCTGGCCGGACGTCATCGTCGTGATGCGCTGGCCCATGCGGATCGTGCCCGGCAGTTCGGTGTCGAACCGCTCGTGCATCGCGGGCTTGTAGTCGAAGAGATCGAGCTGCGACGGCGCGCCCGACTGGAACAGGTAGATCACCCGCTTCGCCCGCGGGAGGAAGTGCGGCGCGCCGAGACGACCGCCCGTACGCAGATCGCCCGGCGTCGCGCCGAGCACCGACGGATCGAGCATCGACGCCAGCGCGGCGACACCGATGCCCGAGGCCGCCCGTCCGAAGAACTGGCGACGCGTCTCGACGAGATCCCGGGCCTGGCGCGGCGTGAGCGTCATCGGAGCATCATCCCTTCGTCACCGTCTCGTCGAGGTTCAGCAGCACGCTGCCGATGATCGTCCACGCCGCCGCGGCCGCGACATCGTCCGAAACCGGCGCATCCGGCACCATCATGCCCGTCACGTCCGACTCGACCAGCGCCGTCGCCGACGCGGGATCGGCGCGGAACCGACGCAACTCCGCGTCGTGGAAGTCGCGCAGTGCCGCGAGTTCGGCCTCGCGCGGCCGACGGGCGGTCACGAGCCGGAACCCGTACGTCAGTCGATCGTCGATCGTCTCGCCGCCCTCGTCCATGATCCGTCGGCCGAGCGCCCGCGCCGCCTC
>JAGQOI010000246.1 GCA_020427625.1 Phycisphaerales bacterium
CCTCGCCGCACCCATGGCGATCCTCGCCGCCGGCACCATCGACCGCTGGATCGATCAGCGACGCGACGAGTTCACCCGACTGCCCGACGTCGCCGTCACCCTCACCGCCTGCGCGACCCTCATGGCCGGCGCGGCCGGCGTGGGTCTCTGGATGTACGCGCCCGAATCGGTCTGGAGCGCCGCACCGCTGGTCGTCCTCCCGCTCGCCGGGCTCGGCCTGCTCATCGCCTGGCGACGCACGCCCGCCGCGCGCCGGCGCGCGGTCGCGTGCGCCGGCGCGGCCGCGATCATCGCGTGGGCGGCCGCCCTCGAGATCGAGGACCGGGTTCGCCGGGACAGTTCGCCGCTCGACCTCATCGCGACGATCCGTCACGATGCCGGCGGGCGCACGCCGACGATCGGCGTCTACGGCATCTACGACCCGACGCTCGTGTACTACCTCGATGCCGAAACGGACACCGTCGCGCTCGACACCGCCCAGGGCCGGCGGGCGTTCCTCGACTCGCCGAGCCGCGCGTACGTGCTCGTCGACGCGCGCACGTGGTCCGACCTCAACGCCGACGGACGACTGACCGACGAGGGCTTCGACGTGATCGATGCGTTCCGCCGCTGGTTCGACCGCAAAACGCTCGTCATCGCGGAACGCCACGTCGACCACCCCTGACGCGACCGGTGCCGCGCGAGGTGTGCCGCGCCGTGCCTCACCGGTCCGAGCCGCGGATCGCGGAATCCGCAGGTTGTCCGAAGATCCTCCCGGCATCGCGACATGAGTCCGGTACCGGAATGCCCGGCGGCATGTGCGCCGGGCGGCGGACCTGAACGGACCTCGAACGAAGGAACACCATGATGAGCACCATCCGCGCCTGGAGCGCCCTCGCTGTCGTCGCCATCACTCTGCCCGCCGTCGCGGCCGACCTGCACGTGCCCGGTGATCACCGGACCATCCAGGGCGCGATCGACGCCGCGGCTCCGCACGACACCGTCATCGTCGCCGACGGCATCTGGACCGGCGCCGGCAACGTCGATCTGAACTACGGCGGCAAGGCGATCGTCGTCCGCAGCGCGAACGGTCCGTCGAACTGCATCATCGACTGCAACGCGACGCCCGAACACCCGGCCCGGGGCGTCAACTTCGTCTCCGGCGAGACCGCCGCCGCCGTGTTCGAGGGGTTCACGATCCGCAACGGCGCGACGCCGCCCGGCGCCATCGCCGATCTCTTCAACGGTGCCGCGATCCTCTGCAACAACGGCAGCAGCCCGACCATCCGCAACTGCGTCTGTCGCGACAATCACGCCGGGTGCTGGGGCGGCGCGATCTGCTGCACGAACGCCAGCCCGACCATCGTCGGCTGCGTGCTGATCGACAACCTCGTCGACGATGACGGCGGCGGCCTGTTCGCCTGGGGCCAGTCGAGCCCCACCGTCGTCAACACGCTCATCACCGGCAACCATTCGCTCATCACCGCCGGCGGCATCGCGGACTTCTGCTTCGGCAACGACTTCGGCTTCACGCTCGTCAACTGCACCGTCACCGGCAACACCGCCGAGTGGCAGGGCGGCGGCGGCCAGATGTTCGGGTCGA